>JACZXL010000115.1 GCA_022571635.1 Planctomycetota bacterium | reverse complement strand
CAATTTGGGCGTTCGCGGGACCGGAGCGGCCCGAGATGTGTGCCAGACCCCCCCGGTCCTATATGCGAGGGGTAGGGGTCGGCCCCCTTCTCGTAGAAACTGGGGCCGCCGTTACGTTACGACCCTGATTCCTGACCTCGGCTTGTGAAGCATGGTTCGCAGTGGAATGGAAACCCATACCTTTGGGTTGAACATGGAGCGTGGGGGGCACCCGCGGGTTCCCCTATTGTGCTAGCGACATAACGATAACGCGAGGCGACGCCGCTACACAATATCGAAGGAAAACGGAAATAGCCGCCCACGGATCGCTTGTTTGTCGGTATAGTACGGATGAGGATTAGCTGCTCGGCCACGCACGCCCGACTGTGATCTCCTCCCCACCGCCGGACCATTGCGTGGCCGACAGTTCTCCGGAACTGTTCGGCGGTGGCTTTGGGCTCACGGATGAGCGCGACACGCAAGGATGCGAAGTATGGCGACGGAAACTCGACCTCGACAACTCGACCGAAGCAATTTCGTCGTGCGACTCCGCGAGTTGATCGACGAAGGGCTCGACCACGACACGATCATCGAGAAAATGACTCCTTGTTGCTCTATGAGCGTTTCTGCGGGATTCCTGGCCGACGCCCTGGCTGATATCTCTAGTGCGTTATTGCTTGCTCCCGAAGTAGGCAACAAGGCGATGTCCGAGGCCCATACTCGATTTGTCGGGACAACCAGACTCGCCGATGAGTTTGATACAGCCCTTCCGAAACAGCAAGGGCATCTCCGCCAACGGTACGCCAATGACCCGACGATACTTGACGCTGAGCTGGTACGGCTAGAGTCTAAGCGTGTCCGGCTTCGGGCTTCGGCGGATCAGGCTGCGGCTGCTTGGCAGTTGGTTCAAGAAAAACGGATACCGTTCGACCAAGCCCGTCTCGACTTCCCTACCGCGTTTTCCGAGTTTTCCGATTGGCAACCAACGCCGCGAAAGTGAACAAGACGATGGCCAGAAAAACGACCGATTATTCCAAACCCGAAGTTATCAAGCGTTTCCGACAACTCGCCGACGACGGACTAGATTGGCGTAACGAGCAGGACAAGGTATTGGCCGGTATGAGTTGTAGGGGCATCGTGCCCGAGGCTCATCCCGAATGTGCGGAAGCCCCGCGTCGTGCGAAAGAAGGTACCCTTCGAGCTGGCTTTGAGGTCGTCAATAACATCGGCAAGACTCACCAGCGTATCCAACGACTCGCCCGACAATATCTCGCCGATCAGACTGACCAGCCCCTCGATGAAGTCCCCTGGCGACGGGGCACGATTCACGATTGGCGCGATACATGGTGCCAGCATATGAAGCATCACCTATCACCCGATCAGCTACAACGGGCGGCGGGACATTCCGACATCGCCACCACCATGCGGTTCTACACTTCCCCAAGCGACCGGGACGCCGACGATATCCGCCGAGGGCTGGCCGACTCGGGTCTTGCCCCCACGGCAATAGGGGGGGACATAAATCTAGGCATAATTGACAATCAGCACGACAACGGCGATAATAAAACAGCCCTGACGGGCTGGAAACGTAGCTTGTCCGCGTAGCTCAGTTGGATAGAGCGTCGGCCTCCGAAGCCGAAGGTCACAGGTTCGAGCCCTGTCGCGGATGCTTGCCTCGGCTTCCAACGGGCCTGTTGAGGTCTCGGGTGAGGGTGCAGACATCCCCGGGTGGTGCTCAGAGGCCGAGATTTCCCGGCCACCCTGGCGGGTTTTTTGGTCACCCGGGCGGACCCATCCTGTATATTAGTAGCCACGCCACGGGCCGAGACCGACCCAAACAATTTCCCTTCCAAGGAGATCCCGGTAATGCGTACTGTATTTGGGCTGGCCTTATTGATTGTGATGGGGAGTGTGTGTTCAGCTTTGCTCGGGGCGGGTCCTGAGCCGAAGCTTCGCGGCGAACTCGCCCGGATCATGGGTGCCGCCGAGCCCGGCGAGCTGATTCGCATCGTCATCGTGATGCAGGATCAGGTCGCCCCGGGCGATCTAGCGCAGGCGAGTAGTATCAACAACAAACAGATGCGCCGTGCCGGCGTGATCGCTCTTCTCAAGCACCAAGCCCGGTTCTCCCAGCAAGGTTTATTGAATCAGCTGGCTGCCGAGCAGAAGGCGGGCGAAGTGGGAGCGCGCGTTCGACCACTGTGGATTCACAACGCCGTGGCGACGCAGGCTACCGCCGGGGCGATTGGACGTATCGCTCAGCGCGCCGACGTGGCGTGGATCAGTTCCGATCAACTACGGGGCTTGGAAATCTTCCCGGTCGAGCCACCCGATAAAGAGCCGGTTCTGGGCGGTGGCGGGCCCCTTCAGAGCGTCAACCCCATCGAATGCGGCGTCAACGTCATGCGAGCACCGGAGGTTTGGAACGATCTGGGGATCACCGGCGAGGGTGTTGTCGTCGGCATCATCGATTCGGGCGCCTGCCTTACGCATCCTGATCTGGCCAACCAGATCTGGGACAACGTCGACGAGATCCCCAACAACGGCATCGACGACGATAACAACGGCTACATCGATGACATGGTGGGCTGGGATTTCTGGGGCAACGATAACAATGTTAGTGATTCAAACGGACACGGCACCCATACCACCGGCACCGTGGCGGGTGACGGAACGAACGGGACGACCACCGGCATGGCCCCGGACGTCTCAATGATGATCCTGAGGATCTCATTTAGTCTCTCAGCTGAGAGCATGATCTGGGAGGCGATGCAGTATGCCGTGGACAATGAGGCCGACGTCATCACGGCGAGCATTGGCTGGCTACATGCTTGGAACCCCGACCGCCCGATGTGGCGGACTGTTTGCGAGAACACGATCGCGGCGGGCACGGTTGTGATCTACGCAGCCGGCAACGAAGGCTGCAGCATTCCGCCGGACGAGATTCGCACACCCGGCGATGTGCCGGCGATCATCACGGTCGGGGCAACCGATTGCGGTGACAACTTGGCCAGCTTCAGTAGTTGTGGGCCGGTGACTTGGCAGAACATACCTCCGTGGAATGATTGCCTCTACCCGCCAGGTTGCATTAAACCGACCATTTCCGCGCCCGGCGTGAGCACGATCTCCACCTCCAACAACTGCGTCGGCTACACGACGAAGAGCGGCACGTCCATGTCGACGCCACATGTTGCCGGGGCCGTCGCATTGATCCTTCAGGCGAACCCCGACCTTGATCCCGCCCAGGTCAAGGAGGTTCTTCAGCTGACCGCCGTTGACCTTGGCGCCCCCGGAAACGACAATAGCTTTGGCGCCGGCCGGGTCGATGTCTTCGAAGCCGTTGTTCTAGCCTTGAAGATGGCCACGCCTTGCCCGTGGGATATGGACGACGACGGCGCCGTCGGCGTGTCCGACCTACTCCGGTTGCTTGGGCAATGGGGCACCAACCCAGGCGGTCCGCCTGACTTCGACGACGATGGCGACGTTGGCGTGAAGGATCTGCTCAGCTTGCTGGGCAACTGGGGACCCTGCCCGTAGGCGAAGGCATCAAGGAGAGCCGTCACTCCCGACCTCTTGCCGGCAGACGACGCTCGATTGATCAGATGAGGTTCCGAACCGTCTGTGAGCATCGAAGGTCCGAGAATCTCTTCCTATATTGGTCGGGATTTTGGCGGCTCCGCCGGACCGATGCTGTATATTGATGGGTAGCCGGTTGGAGGCCGGCCGAACCGAACCCAAACAACGCCCCTTCAAGGAGATCGAGGTGATTCGCATCGCAGTTGGACTGGCTTGCGTGGTCGTGGCGGGGAGTTGGTGTACCGTCCTGAACGGGGCCGTGAGTCCCAGAGCAGGTTCACTACGCAACAATGTTAAGGTCAACGTCGACCAGAAGCTTCACGGCGAGCTCGCGGAGGTGATGCGCGATGCCGAGGAGGGCGTGTTGATTCCGATTATCATCGTCTTGCAAGCTCAGGTTGCCGCGGGCGATCTCGCCCAGGCCAGCGCTATCCCCGACAAGCGGGCGCGGCGGAACGCGGTGAAGACGCTGCTGAAGGCTCAAGCCCAGGCATCACAGCATGGGATCCTCAACCAGCTCGCGGCGGAGAAAAATCGCGGTGCGGTCGGCGCTCGTGTTCGTCCGTTGTGGATTCAAAACGTCGTGGCGACTGACGCTACTGCCGCCGCGATCCGTCGCATTACCCAGCGCGGCGACGTGGATTATGTCAGCTATGACAAACCGATCGGCCCGGAGGTCTTCCCCGTCGAACCGATTGAGCCTGAATTGGGAGCGGGCGGATCGCCGACGTCCGGCGGCAACATCGAGTGCGGCGTGCAACTCATGCGAGCACCGGAAGTCTGGAATGACCTGGGCATCACCGGCGAGGGCGTGGTCGTCGGCATCATCGACACTGGTTGCTGCATCACCCATCCCGATCTCGTGAACCAGATCTGGCACAACCCGGGCGAGATCCCCAACAACGGCATCGACGATGACATGAACGGTTACGTCGATGACATCAACGGTTGGAACTTCCAGTTTAACAACAACAACATTTCCGACAGTAACGGTCACGGCACGCATACGACAGGCACCGTGGCCGGCGACGGAACCAACGGGACGACGACCGGCATGGCGCCGGACGTGTCGATGATGATCCTCGAATTCTGGAACGACATCGCCTCCGGCCAGGCCTCGGTCTGGGAGGCCATGCAATACGCGGTCGATAACGGTGCAGACGTGGTCACCGCGAGCATCGGCTGGCTTCACTCGTGGAACCCGGATCGGGTGACGTGGCGCAGCGTTTGTGAAGCGACGATCGCCGCCGGCGTGGTGGTGATCTACGCCGCGGGCAATGAAGGCTGTGGTAATCCGCCGGACAATGTTCGCACGCCCGGCGATGTGCCGGACCTCCTTACGATCGGCGCAACCGACTGCGGCGATTTCATCGCGGGATTCAGCAGTTGCGGTCCGATCACTTGGCAGGGCATTCTCCCTTGGAACGACTGCCCCTACCCTCCGGGCTGCATCAAGCCGAGCGTTGCCGCCCCGGGCGTGAGCACGATCTCCACCTCCAACAATTGCGTGGGGTACTTCAGCATCAGCGGCACTTCGATGGCCACCCCGCATGTCGCGGGGGCCGTCGCACTTATACTCGAGGCCAACCCTGATCTCGATCACTTCCAGGTCAAGGAGATTCTCCAGCAGACTGCGATCGACCTTGGCGCCCCCGGAATGGATAATAGCTTCGGCGCCGGCCGGGTTGATGCCTTTGAAGCCGTTGTTCTGGCCTTGAAGATGGGCACGCCTTGCCCGTGGGATATGGACGACGACGACTTCGTCGGCCTGACCGACCTTCTCTCGTTGCTTGGGCAGTGGAACACCAACCCAGGCGGTCCGCCTGACTTCGACGACGACGGCGACGTTGGGGTGAAGGATCTGCTCATCTTGCTGGGCAAATGGGGGCCTTGCCCGTAAGACAGGCATCGCCGCATGCGTCAGGGCGACACACCGTCGCCTTAAAGGATCAAACAAAGCCCCGGATGGAAATCCGGGGCTTTTTTTCATGTCCGCACGGGCGGCTATCAGTTACGGAATCGACAGGCTACTTCCCGTCGCCTTCGGCCTTGTCGCGCGACAGCATACTGTCCAGCATCGTCCCGATCAGCGCGGTCGTTTCGGCGGAACCCGTTCCGTTCGTGCCGCCGTTCGAGCCGCTGATAACCATGACGCGCGGCGTGATGTTGATGCCGCTTTCGCCGACGATCTTGAGCAGCTCGAGCAGGGCGGCGTTGCCGGAGCCGATCTGCAGGGCGATCACCCGGTAGGCCTCCGCCTGGGCTTCGGCCTTGATGCGGATCGCCTCCGCTTCGGCGCCGGCTGCGATGATGCGCTTCTCCCTATCTTGTTCGGCGATTTGGACTTCATACCTCGCCGTCGCCAATCGCTTTTCTTCTTCAGCTTCCTGCTTCGTGCGTGTCAATGCCTTCTCCTGCTCGGCGGCGAGCTGTTGTTGTCGGAACGTCTGGACCTCTTCGTCAGCGATCTGCCGATCCGTCTGGGTTTTGAGCAGCGCATCCAACGACCCATCCTCGGCCACACCGGCGATGCGAACCGCGGTGACGGTCACGCCGACCTTCGTCATCTCCTCGGCCAGCATTGCCAGCGACTGCGACTCCTGCTGCGAACGCTGCTGCACGTAGTCCAGGGCCTTCACGGTTTCGGCGTTGTTGCGGAAGATCGCGCGGACCGCGGAGTTCAGACGCTCAAGCAGCTTCTCCTTGTCGTCCTCGAAGAGGGCGACCACGAGCGGCGCGTCGACCGGTTTGATCTCGTACTCCACCCGCACGTCCACGGGGAAGTCAAACCCATCGGAGGTGCGGACGGGAATCTCCCGCTGCCCGGTTCCTGTGCCGCGTCCCGTGTAACTGATCACCCATTTGGCCGTCGAGATCATCGTTACTTCGTAGGCCTTGGTGTTCAGGTAATACTCCTGGGGCAGCAGCGGCTCGCGCCAGATGCCGCGCTGACCCTTTTCAACGAGAGCGCTGAGTGTATCGCCCGCTCCCGCAGGAACGTCGCCGACGTTGGACTTGACCACGCCGACCGTCGCCTTCTTGACGTTGGTGACGTCGACAATCTCATGCGTAAAGAGCATGGGGTTGATGCGATACTTGCCCGGGGTGAGAACCGAGGCTTGCGGGCCCTTGTAGCCGCCCCCTTCGGTAGAGAGGAAGAACTCGGCATCCTCAGCCATGCGCTTCTGCAGCGATTCATCCCACTCTGGGGCATAAATCTCCCCAGGCGGCAACGACTGTCCGTCCATGGCCGTCAGCAGCGCTATCTCTCCTTCTTTGATCTCAACCAGAAATCGTGTGTCGACATCGTAGATCACCGGCCACAGCCAGGGGTGCCAACCCGGGGGGAGGATCTTGGCTTGCGGGCCCATCTCACCCTTGGTGGCAATGATCTTGCCCGGAGCAAGCGAGCCGCCGCCGATGTTCCTGCTGACGACGCCGATCTGGTTTTCCCCAACGAGCCGAAAAGAGCTGAGCGCGAACGACGCCAAGAGCACGAGCAGTGCGACGACGCCGCCGGCTGCCTTCACGGCCGTGCCGGGCAACTTCATGGTGCCGGTCACGATCAGGACCGCTAGCACCACTCCTACAAGCATGAATCCGATTGTCATAGCTGACTCCTTCCCCCATGAAAAACCCAGGCGATCGCGTGCCGACCTTCGGCCCGCCGTTGCCCCTCCCCCACTATCCATCGCAAGTCTACGCCCCGAATTTTTCCAGTCACATGTCCGTCGCTTGCCGATTTCGGACATGCCCCCTGCTCAAACGACTGGGGCGCCGTGCTACCTCGATTTCTCTTCGCCCAGCTCGGCGAGGCTCTTGGCGAGCTGTTTGATGTCGCCGTCGTTTATTCTCTTGGTAGCCATGGCTCATTCTACCAACTATTGTGCGGGACGGGGCAATGAGGCGCGGAGGGCGTGCGGCGGGCACTACAATACCCTCCGATTCATCACGAATTTCTGCAGTTTGACAGGGTAGTCCTATGAGCAGTAAGTCATTTCAGAGCATTGCGACGGCCGCCGTTCACGCCGGTGAGCCGGATCCACGCATCGGTGGCGCAGTCACGATGCCGATTTTCCAGTCCTCCACGTTTATCTACGAAGGCGGGACGGACTATCACGCCACGCGCTACGTTCGGCTCAGCAACACGCCCAATCATGAGGTCCTGCACCAAAAGCTCGCGGCCTTGGAGAAGGCAGAGGCGGCGCTCGTTACGTCCAGCGGCATGGCCGCGATCTCCACCACCCTCCTCACCGTGCTTCAGTCTGGTGACCATCTGTTGGCGATGGAATGCCCCTACGGCGGCACGCACGGGTTGATCACGAACGAACTGCCCCGCTTCGGCATCTCACACAGTTTTATCGATGGAAGCGATCCCGAAGATTGGCGAAGCAAGCTCCAGCCGAACACACGCGCTATCTACGTCGAGTCCATCGCGAACCCGCTCATGCAGGTGCCGGACCTTGTGGGTGTCGTGAAGTTTGCCCGCGCGCACAATCTTGTCTCGATGGTCGACAACACATTCACAAGTCCGGTGAACTTTCGACCGACCGAGATCGGATTCGATCTTTCGCTGCATAGTTGCACAAAGTATTTGAATGGGCACAGCGATCTCGCCGCTGGCGCCGTGATCGGTCGAGCCGATCAGATCGAGCAAATCAGACTCCGGCTGAATCATCTCGGCGGGATGCTCGATCCGCACGCGTGTTACCTGTTGCAGCGCGGCATCAAGACGGTCGCGCTCCGTGTCCGCCAACAAAACGAAAGCGCTTTGCTCATCGCGCGTTTCCTGGAGCAACACCCCAGCGTCGATCGGGTCAACTACCCCGGGCTCGAGTCGCACCCCGCCCATCGACGCGCCTGCGATCTGTTTGACGGGTTCGGCGGGATGCTGAGTTTCGAGCTGACGGGCGGGCTTGACGCCGCTGAGCGATTGCTGCAGTGCGTCACGATCCCGATCGTCGCCGTGAGCTTGGGCGGGGTGGAGTCGCTGATTATCCGCCCGGCCGCGACCGCGTACGCCAACGTTGAGCCCGAGGAACGACTGCGGCTCGGCGTCCGCGACGGCCTCATCCGCCTGTCGGTCGGCATCGAGGACACGAATGAGCTCATCGCCGACCTGCGCCAAGCGTTGGAAGGATGACGCATTGAATAGCCCCCGCGGTTGGTTGGGCGGTGATACCGATTGAGGATGCGCTATGAGGAAGACGACGACATGAACCAGGGCTCACGCCGACTGTTTCTCGCCGATTCCGTAAAGCTCGGCGCGGTCTCGCTCATCGGATGGTCCGCTTCGCAGTTGCTCATTGATGATGCGCTGGCCACCTTGATCGATCCTCCGCCCGGCGATCCGTTCGCGCGAGGCGAACGCATCGGCACGCTTCGCTTCGACGATCAAAAACGCGACTCGCGCCCGCACGAAAAAGCCTACGGCCGCGGATTGAATGGTCGACTCCGCCCGGACCTCAGCGCCCTCACCCCGGATTCGCTCATTACTCCGAACGATCGGTTCTTCATCCGCACGCGTTGTCCGGACCGCATCGACTACACCAAACCGTGGAACATCCGTATTCATGGACTGGTACGGAAGCCGATCGACATTCCCGTCCAAGAAATTACTGCACGCGCCCAACCGATGGGTGTTCATCTTCTGGAGTGCGCCGGCCGTGGTCTCACCGGGCTGATGAGCGCAGCACGGTGGAGTGGAGTGCCGGTAAGCACAGTCCTGAGCGGGGCGAACGCTCTTGCCCAGGCGACGCGCATTCGCATCTCGGGATTTGATGACCATTCCAAGTTCGATTCCGGCTACGACGAGCGCGGCGCGGACTGGATATTCACGCTCGATCAATTGAAGGAAACTGGGGCATTCCTCGCCACGCAGATGAACGGCGTCGCACTTCCCCGGGACCATGGATACCCGATTCGTCTCGTCGTGCCAGGGTGGTACGGTTGCGCGTGCATCAAATGGCTCGATGAAATTGAGTTTGTCGACGACACCGCGCCCGCCACGAGACACATGCGCCAGTTCGCCGGACGAACTCACCAACCGGGTGCGCCCAGGCTGGCCAAGGATTTTCAGCCCGCCGAGATCGACATTGCCGCCATGCCCGTGCGCGTCGAGAAATGGCGCATCGACGGGAAGATCGTCTATCGAGTCGTGGGGATTCTTTGGGGCGGCAAGCAGACGACCGATGCCCTGGTCATCCGCTTCAATCGCGACGAGACGTATGTGCCGGTCGAATCCTACGAACACAAGACGACAAACACCTGGACCTTGTGGACGCACACCTGGCATCCGCCCAAGGCCGGCAAGTATGTGATCCGACCTCAGGTGGATGAGCCGGCGACCCGCACGCGCCGACTCGACCGCGGTGCCTATCAACGCGCTGTTTCAGTTGAGGAAGTCAACTGACCGCGACAATATCGGCGAGAATACAATACCGAACGACCGACCACGGCCGAGCAAGGATGAAGAAGATGCCTCACGAACCGATCACCTCAACTGAAGTCACTGAGGATCTTGTTGCCGTTGAAGGCGGCGACGGGATTCTGGTCATTCGAGGTCACGAGAATTGTCGCGGCTGGAATGGCATCCGGTACAAGACCGGGATGTCGGCGAGGAACGTAGGATCCGAGCACCTGTCGATGAACGTGGCTACGATCCCGCCGGGCGGGGTGGCCTATGCCCACATCCACGTCGGGTTCGAGCTGATGCTGTACATCATCAAAGGGCGCGTGCGCCACGAGTACGGCCCCGGGCTGAAGAAATCAATTGAGAACGGAGCCGGCGACTTCATCTTCATCAAGCCGGACGTGCCGCACGAGGTGTTCAATCTTTCGGACACGGAGCCGGTGGTGGCGGTCGTCGCCCGGGCCGCCGCCGATGAGTGGCAGCGCATTGTCCCGTATGACCGCGATAGCGAGTGATGAACGTCGCCAGGCAAGAGTGGAAACAGGGACAGGCTCGCTTGGGTATGATCGAAGCGTGATCGATTACACGCTGCCATTGGATCAACTGCCTGATCCGCTGCCGATTGAGCCGCTGTCAAAGCCGTTTGACGTCACGATCACGCCGCCCGGAAGTAAGAGCATCACTTGCCGGGCGTATGTGCTGGCGGCGCTGGCGGATGGGGAATCGAAGATCATTCGGCCGCTGCGGGCGGACGACACCGACAAATTGCTCGATGCGCTGTGTACGCTCGGGGCTGAGGCTCGCTGGGATGGTGAGGATGTCTATATCAAGGGGGTAAACGGGCGATTCCCGCGCGGCGGCGAGGTCAATCTCGGCGATGGCGGCGCGCCGACACGTTTCATGATCGCTTGCGCGTGTCTGGCCGCCGAGCCGGTCGTTGTCGATGGTTCAAAGCGAATGCGCGAACGGCCGATCGCTGAGGGCGTAGACATGCTGCGCAAACTCGGCGCGACGATCGAGTATGTGGAGGAAGAGGGAAGATTGCCGGTGCGCAT
>JACZXL010000114.1 GCA_022571635.1 Planctomycetota bacterium | reverse complement strand
GCGACTTCGGGTAGCCGAACTCTGTCGTGCAGCGCTCGGAGTAGTAGCCGCAGACGAAGTCCAGCGGCCCCAGCGACGTGCCCGTCTTCTTCGACAGCACGATGTCCGTGGGATCCTGAACCCAGGTGAGCACCGGCACGTTACCCAACGAAAGCGCTCGCTCACTTCGGAAGTGATTGATCATGATCACCAAAGCGGGATCGGCATCATAGATAGCCCGACTCGTGGTCAGCGTCGTGTGAGTCCGATGATCAGCCTTCTCGATTATCAGATCGAACTCGTACCCGAGTTCTGCCAGGGCGTGACCAATGTCCCGCATCGAGTACTGAAGCATCGTCGTGAATCGCGAGGTGAAGCCGAGGATGCGAGCGCCCGGTTCCAGACGCCGGGACCAATACTCGGCATCACGTTCACGCCCGCGTTGTTCATGGAGGTTTGTAAGCTCGCGAAAGGCTTCGTTGCGACGGGTCGTCACCCGTTGCCCGATCTGCTGGACCTGCTGACCAAGCGATGCGGCCCAGCTCGCGCACAAATGAACTTCCGGAACCGCGATATCTTCATTGTCTTGGAGAAAGCGTTCGTATGTTTCCAAGGCATCAGGGCCCACGAAGAAGTACAGACGCTCGTCGCCCAGCACTGCGGTGCGATCGGCCACGTGAAGCCATGCCGCCAAACGCCCAACGTCAGTGTCAACAACGAACAGCGGCACGCCTTCGGCCCCTTCGTCTGGCTGCGTCGCACCATAAGCTCGGTCGATGAGCTGGCTCAACGCGATGCCGACGACGACCGCCACCGGCCCGCCTGCCGCCAACGGAAGCTCCAGCCCAGCGATCGCCGCGTGATCGAGCAAGCCGGGCAACCACGAACGAAGTTCCCCCGTTGCTCGTGTGGAAACGTGGTATTGACCGTCGAGCGTCTGGAACAGATCGACCCGGCGCCTTGACTCGTGTAGCGCCGAGACACGTTCAGCCAGTGCTGGATGATGCTCGGCCAGGGCCTTGCGGTTCGCCTCAAACTGCCCACAGAAGCGGTCCCAAGGCACACGGCCGATCGGAACCGAGGTCAGACTCTTTCGCAAGCCGTCCACATCGACCTCAGGCTCGAGATCCTTGCGCACTTGCAGCAGCTCCCGGGCGGGCCCACCCAGGCCCAACTTCACCAAGGCCTGAAGAGCCAGAAGGACAACTTCGGGATCTGACTCGACACGCCCCAGATACTTAAAGGCTTGATCGAGGAACCGGTAGGGCTGGTCACTGCGGCCCAGCGCGATCAGGAGATTCCTGTCGTCGCCGGCGGTCCCGGTCGTCGGATCGCTACTGGATGCAAGCTGTGGCACTGTGGTATGGGATCGTCAAACCTCCCACCACGCACTGAAGAAATTCCCATGGTGCCAGGCCAAGCCCGCCCGGAACATACCTATTTCCACGCAGATCCCATTTTCGTAGCGGGGGGGCTAAAAGGATGACCAGCGTGCCCACCAGCCAGTAACGCCGACAAGACAATTCACACTTCACCCCCGCTGAACACACCGGGGGCCAACGACTTGAAGAGGATCGCGAGGCTTACACAGCGTCAGTTTTTCGCCGGCGTTCCCGCACCCTCGCGCAGCTCATAGAGGTGCTTGGCATCGAAAGGCCCGAATCCTTCTCGGTAACCGCTCGGCCACCGGACGCGCACTCGATTGACGCGCTCGATATCGCCAAGCCCGAAATGGACGCGTGGATCGTTGCTGGCTTGATAACTATAGGCGGTCTGCACCGTGCGCAACTGGCGGCGCCCGCCCGCTTCCAGCTCCACGATGGCCCCGACCGCGTCGACGCCTCGTTTATCCAGGACCCTGAACATGATCCAGTGGCCGCGTGAGCCCACAATGTTTCGCAGGAGATACGCAGGGGCATCGCGGTTGATCACCACAATGTCGATATCCCCGTCGTTGTCGAGGTCCCCGAAAGCAGCGGCCCGACTGGTTGTGATCAACGACTTGTTTACGCCGCCGGCAGGCGTCACTTCCGAGAATCGACCGTCGCGCAGACCACGAAACAGTTGATTCGGCTCGGCATTGGGATCCTCGGGAATCAGGTTACGTCGACCATACCGCACCCGGCCGTTGACGGTGTAGATGTCGCGGTGGCCGTCGTGATCGAAGTCTGCGAAGCCCAGTCCGAAACCGGTAGCGGATCGACTCGGCTCGCCCAGACCTTGCGCGACCGTCATGTCCTCGAAGTACTCACCTTCGTTGACATAGAGCGTGTTGGTTTCGCCCGCCAAATGGGACAGGAACACATCGGGCCGTCCGTCCTGGTCGATGTCCACCGCCATCACGCCCATGCCCGCCTCGGTCATCCCGTCCTCGTTCACCGCACAGCTGCGGATCACGGCCTCCTCGGTGAACGTTCCATCCCCTGCGTTGATCCAAAGTTGATTGGGCATGCCATCGTTGGCGACATAGATGTCCGGGCGGCCGTCAAGGTTGTAATCGGCGCAGGCGACCCCGAGACCGTTTCCGAAGGCAAATTGCAGACCGGCCGACGCGGAGACGTCTTCGAACCGGCCGTCACCCTTGCCGCGGTACAGCGTATCGGGTGCAGGGGCCTGATAGCTATTGGGCGAACAGTAGTCGAGGACGCCGTAGCGGCCCATGCAATCGATCTCATGCTCGGGTGACCACTTGAGGTAGTTGGCAATGAAGAGGTCAAGATGCCCGTCGCCGTTGTAATCCACAAACGCACAGCTTGCGCCCCATGATTCGTCTCCGACGCCGGCCTCGAGCGTGACATCGGTGAAGGTGCCGTCGCCGTTATTCCGGTACAGGACATTGGGGCCGACATTGGTCACATAAAGATCCACGTCGCCGTCAGCATCGTAATCGGCGCACGCGACACCGTTGCCATATCCGTTGTCACCGACGCCGGCGGCGTCAGTGACATCCTCGAAGGTGCCGTCGCCCAAGTTGCGATAGAGCTTGTTGCCGGGCGGGTTGGCGCCGGCGGGATTCACCGAGCCCCCCTGGACGCAATAGATGTCAAGATCGCCGTCGCCGTCATAGTCGAACAGTCCCACGCCACCGGTCATGATCTCCGGCATATAGAACCGACTCTCATGACCGGACACGTGTTTGAAAGTGAAGTTCGTTCCGGCGGCCACTTCCTCGAACCAGGCGTCAGCGCGGCCGGCATCGTCTGATCCGGATGTGGGTGATTTCTTTCGGCATCCTGCGCACAGCGAAGTCGAGAGCAGAATGATCAAGCAAAGACGCCACACGATGGATCCTACCGGAACGTGTTCTTGCATGGGATTCCGTTCGTTTGGCCGGTTATTCCCTTTGAAAGCCGTCATCGCCTATCGGTCGGTTGGATCTGTGAGAAGGCTCAGTCGTTTCTCCAGGGCGGCCAACTTCGGCTCCTGGGGCGCCAGCTTGCGCGCCGCTTCCAGGGCGGTTGCGGCTTCGGGGAATTCACCGAGCTGCATGTGCGCCTCGGCGAGGCCTAGAAAGCCCCGCCCCGTGCCTGCACGCTTCCGCGTCGCGTTCATGTAGTGTTGTTTGGCATCGGCTGGACGATTCAAGCTCATGCACAGGTCGCCAGCTCGCATCCGGATAGGAGAATTCTGCGGATCGCAGCGGATCGCCGCTTCGAGCGCGGCCAGTGCCTCAAGATCTCTTTTCATGGCCCGAAGGACGTGGGCCTTGACAACGTGCGTTTGTGCCATGGACGGGGCAAGTTCGGTGGCGCGGTCGGCGCAATCGAGGGCTTCCTCAGTCAGGCCCAGTCGCAGGCAGGAAACGGCCAGATTGACATAGGCACGAAAACTGGAGGGATCGATCCGCGTGGCCTTGCGGTGCATGTCGCGGGCCTCTTGTGCCCGCCCGGCGTCGTAATACGCAAGACCAAGGTTGCCCATGACGTCCACGTTATCCGGATGCCATGCCAGCGCCTCTTCGAGGATCTCGACACTTCTACCTGGTTCGCCCCTTGATCGGTATGTCCGAGCCATCCTGAATTGATCATTCAGCCCCTTTTGATGGTGAGGAATGGTCACGGACCACTCGTCGTGAATGGGGTACTTCTTCGCGTTCAGCCCCAGGTTGAGTTCCCTTTGGGCTTCGTCCATCCGCCCTAATCTGCGGTAGGCGAGTCCGAGTTGATGATGTGCAAGCTTGGCTTTGGGGTCCAGTTGGATAGCCTTCTCGAGTTGTCTCGCGGCTTCGGCAAACTCGCCCTTGCGATGGTTGACAGTCCCTAGCCCGGCGTACCCACGCCACTGGTCAGGCGCCAGAGCAATCAGGTTGTTGAAAGCTGACTCCGCTTCGTCGTTGGCGCCCTTGCGCAGCAATGCGTCGCCCAGATGATAATACACCGGTGCGAAGTCAGGGAACCGGGCGGTCAGTTGACGGAAAAGATCGAGTCCCTCGTCCGTACGTTCCATCTCCATGATGGAGATGGCCACGTGGAGATGCGCGTGCGGCTCATCTGGGCTGAGCCGGACGGCGTTCTGAAACGACGCAAGGGCTTGGGGCAAGAAACCGTTGGCCACATACACCAACCCCAGCGTCGCCTGGCGATGCGCGTCATTCGGGGCCTCCTGGACCCACTCGACGTGATCGAGCACGTACTTCCTTATTTGAGGGTCAATGCTATCCGGATCGGGGAGCGTGGATACCGTCAAGGGTGCGTCGGAGCCGAGTGATTTCATCCAGAGCAAGAGTCCGGATCCAGCCGCGACCAAAAGGAAGGTGAACATGTACAGCAACCACCTCCGCTTCCTGGGTTGGTCAGAGCGGCCTTCGGGCGCGCCCCGCTGAGCGGGTTTTCCGGGTCTTGTGCCTTTCTTCTTGACCTGCCCTTTCCTTGCCGCCAACCTCGAACGCCGACCTCCTGCGGGCGCGCCGGTCATGGCATTCTCAAACCGATAACGGTCCGCGAATATCCGCTGCCAACTAGCACGAGATCGCCTCCCGGACGTTCAACCCGTCGCCGTCCCTGCTCCGAAGGTAGGTAGTCATGATCAGGATAACCGGCCCGGCAGTCAATCCGCGGTTTCCCATTTGTCAGGTATCAAACCGCGATCGTACCCAAACGAATCGCTCGATTCAAGCGAAAACGCCATTTGCGCCGTGATTCGTGCCTGTCTGGCTGCACCAAGGGGGCAATCCGCGTATGGCGCAAGAACTCGGCCGAGCTGCAAGTCGTGCGTCTCCAAGGGTCAACGATATGGGATTGGGCGGCAGTCCGGCCGGCCGAAGAACGTGTCGGTAGCCTTGGGCCATGCATGATTTGCTTCGGCCGCTCGAGTTGATGCTGCTGTGTCTGGCGGGTGTGCTCACGGAGCGAGAGCACGTGATCAACCTGTATAAGCGGAGAAGAGGATCGGATTCTGCGCGAGCAGATGGGCAAGCGGCCACGGCTGACCGATGGCCAGCGTCGTCGTCTGGCTGTGCTTGAAAAGCGACGCGGCGGACTCCTGCGCTCATACTATGGAATCGCCGCGTGAACGAACCGCGTCTTTGACGACGGCCGCTTCGAGTGCTGCGGTCGCAGCTGTTCATGGCCATGTTCGGTTGGTTGAATCCCCAACAGCACCGCGACTACAAATGCCTAAGCAAGGAAAACCGTTCGCTTCGCAGAGCGCTGCGCGATCCTGAGATATCCCCCCAGCAACCCGACGAGAATCCCGACAAGAAGGAGCCGGCAAGGCCCTGATCGAGGGCGATGAGAGCGTGAGAACGCAACAACGCGCCGGGCCCTGGTTCATTCCGCCGAGTATTTGCACCATACGCCGGCGTCTCGCCGGGATCGGCGCCCAACACCGCTAACAGCGCAAGCAGGTCCAGGATTCCGACGGCGCCGGCCCCGTCGAAGGACAGTGCAGTACCAGCAAAAGAAAGCGGAAGCCAGGACCTTGTGTGTCCTGGCTTCCGCGATGGTTCAGACCATGGCGCCATTGAACGCCTACATACGGTCGTTCCCTTCTACGGGAGGAACATGCTTGGCCGATAGATCGCCTTCAGCGAGAACTCGTCGAGGACGATGATCTCGATGGTCCGATCATCTGGTTGCAGACCAAAACCGCCCTGGCGGGTAACCGTGAAGCTACTGAGGCCACCCTCATCGAAATCCCAGCCGACGAACACCCATCCTGGGTGCGTCTGTGGCGCCGTGAGGGTCACGATGGTCCCCAGCGTGTACGTGCGCTTGAAGTCCACGAACCCACCGCCATCGAGCGTCTCATCCAGCGGGGTTACATCAATGAACACCCCTGGTGCGGTCGATTCCATGGCCATCAGCCCAGGCAGCTCGCCCGGTGGGACGATCTGGATGCAGTCGGCGGCTTCAAACGGCGTCCCGTCGAGGAGATTGCCGGTGAGGGTAAGCGAGACGAAGTCCCCAGCCTTCAGGTCGTCCAGCTCCAAGGCATCCACGAGGTCTGCCGACTTGAACTTCATCGACAGGTCGAGGATGCCGTCGCCTTCAAGCTCGTGGCAGTCGCACTGCTCCTCGCCTTCGCAACCGCCGCCGAGGTTGGGGCAGGTCTCCTCGGACCCGAACTCACCGCCGCTACAGGCCAGGATTCCGTCGACAAAGATGTTGTAGAAGCCAATACCAAATCCACAACAGATGCCGTCGCCGAACGAGTCGAAGATGGTGAAGTCGTAGCAACTGATGGAACAGATGTCCACGTCGACGGTGATCAACGTGTTGTTGGGATACGGCCCTCCGCTGGCGATCACGCCGACACCCTGCTCGACCAACTCCCAGGTGGTCTCGCCGCCGAAGTCGTCGGTCAGGATCTCCACCGTGATGGTGGCGTCCGGGTTGAGGCAGGCGGTGCTAAACGGCGTAGCCACATCCTCGAACACCGAGTGCGGTCCAGGCGGACCTTCGTGCGGGGCTATACTTCCTCCCCCACCATCCGTGCGCGCCAGCAGGATACTACTAATATCAACGTCCGTGACGTCGAAGTCGGGTGTGCCGACCAGCGCCACCGGCAACACGCCGTTGCTCTTGCGGTTGAACGAGTTCGGGCACGAGCCGGGCTTGATGTCCAGGAAGGCATCCACCACCGGCAGGTTGCAGTTGATCTCCAGTACGTAGTCGTTGTCGCCGCTACCGCAGGGGATCCCGTCGAAGATGCCTCCGCCGGTGCAGATGCCCGGGGCGACGAAGACGACATAGGTGCCAGCGGGGAGATCAGCGCTGGCGTTGGCAATGTTCTCGCAGTCGTCCGAGCAGCCGATGTCGCCGACGACGACTGGGCTGCAGGTGGAAATCCCGTCAAGGATGAAGCACACGCCGGAGAACTGTGAGGTCAGCGTTGCGCTGAGGATACCGCCACCATGCTCCACGATATACCAGTCGGTGTCCCGGGTACCGCCCTCGGCCCACGAAGTGCCGCAGAACACATCACCGCAGACAGCGTTGGTGTAGACGGGCGGAACCGAGTTGCAGCCGCCGTTCGTGTCGCTGCCGCAAGCTTCGCCTTCATCCAAAGCGCCAGCCGGGCATTCCACGTCGCAGGGCACCTCCTTGCTCACCGTGAGGATGTAGTCACCGCACTGGCTCGAGCCGAACGCTTCGATCGTCACCCAGTAGGTGCCGGCCGTGAGGTTTGCCACGATTTCCGACTGGAGGCCGCAGGAGTCATCGTTGGATCCGATATCACCAAGACCGCACTCCGTCCCCACGAACAGGTAGGTGTCGAACGCCGAGCCGCAAGTCGAGAAGGTCCAGAGCCCGTCGTTGGGCACGTTCACCAAGTAGCTATGGTCCGCGCTGGGCCGCAGGTCGATGTCGTTACCGGCGCCACAGGTGTTCCCCTTAAAGGCACCCGGAGCGTTGACCTCGAAGTCCGTGGGACACCCCGGCGGCTCGCAGCCCGAGTCGGTGAGGTCGAAGCAGGACTCCTCGGACCCGAATTCACCGCCGCTACAGACCAGGAATCCGTCGACAAAGATGTTGTAGAAGCCGATACCAAAACCACAACAGATGCCGTCACCGAACGAGTCGAAGATGGTGAACTCGTAGCAACTGTCGCTACAGATGTCTATTTCCTCAATGATCAGCGTGTTGCTGGGAAACGGCCCTCCGCTGAGGATCACGCCGACGCCCAACTCGACCACCTCAAACGTGGTCTCACCGCCGAAATCGTCGGTCAGGATCTCCACCGTGAGGACGACGTCCGGGTCGTTGCAGGGGTCGCCACCTTGGGCCAACGTCGTCAGCCCCAGCGCGGCGCAGGCTGCAATCAGCCGCCCACCCTGCGTACAGAATTGTAGTTTTCGTTTCCAGATTCCTAGTTTGCGTTTCATGGTCCTGCTCCTCCAAATCTTCAAGTGCTGCATTGGGGAAAGACGTTTCAACGGAGAAATCGATGAGAAACAACGGCGCTCATAACGTGCGCCGCACCGGTCACACCCTGGATGGGGGTGCGCCGCGCGCCGACATCGCTATGTTCCGACCGACTACCACCGAGTCCCCTTCGCCCCGGGCCCCGGTCGGCCGTTCACAACTGCTCTCGCTTTGATTGCTGCGTCTCTCGGCGGCCCTCAGTGGCTCGCCGCCGCGTTTACATGCGGCTGGAAGTGACGCATTCTTCCCCATCCGTGGCAGGAACAACTCTTGTGACGCCGAAACAGGCCCCAAAGTGCGGGCCCCGGTCGAGCCGGTTTCTACCTAAATTCTTGACCTTTGGTGGGCCATTCCTCCTCTGGTGTTCCTCAGTTCTCCTTGAACCTCGTACACGACACCAAATCTGTGCCCCACGGAGCGCCTCGGAGAGGCGGTTCGCACGCGAGAATAAACTACGTCGACGATGCGTCGGTGTCAATAGGTCTTTGCAAATAGTGAGGTGTTGGGCCGCGCCGGCAGGGGCGATGCTTAGAACTGATGCTACCGCGCCGGTATCATCAGCGAGTAAGAATCGAAGCCGACTCTGGCGGAGCATGTGGTCATAGACCGCAATCCTCTGGTGCGGTAGCGGATCGATTCGGGAGATCTGGGTAGCGAAAGCTGGGTTCACCCGGTGGCCGAACAAAAGGCGCTCCCCTTCGGCAATTGCCTGCACGACTTGGGGTGGCGTGGTGAAGTCGAGGGGGACATCCTCCGGTGCGGACGCCTCCATCTCGCCCAGATCATCTGGTTTCTCTTGCCCGGCTCGTTGGCAATCTCGGTAAGCTGTCGCGACGAAAGGGGCGAGGGTCTAGTTTGCCCAATCTCCCACCGGTTGACGGTCGCAAACGAGACTCCGAGCCGCTCGGAGGTCCAGGAGCAAGACTGACCAAATGGAAAGGAGGGCGGTCCAGGAGACCTCCGGGTTCCTCGCGACTGAACGCTTGAATACCACCGGTGGCTGGATATGGACTGGCAGACGCCACAAACGCTCTTTGCTTGGGGCGAACGGCCGCAGGCCGTTGTTTCATCAGTTGTTCGCGCACATTCAGCACCCTATGAGTCGACCGAACCAGAATCGCAATGTCCGGCCGAACAGACGCGCTCCAGCGACAGGTCAACTGCTTGCAAACACATGACTTGCAGGTAGGCTGAGATTTGGAACAAGACGCCCGTGCGACCGGTCGGGAACAGTGTACCACCGGCGGGCGTGTCACAGAGAAAAAACCGCGACGACCGGTCGCGGCTTTGTGTGGCCACAGCGGGATGGCGCCGGGGAACCTACCGCCAGTTCCCCAGCAGTATGAGGAGATCGACGCCGTCTACGGCACGATCATCATTCAGATCTGCGAGGCAGTCAGCACCGTCGCCGCACGGCCCCCAACTGCCCAGCATAATAAGGAGGCTTGCTGCGTTCACCGAGCCGACCTGTTTGAGGTCGGGCAAATTATCATCGGGTGGAAGCGCGGCCGGGATGTTTAAGCGTCCGGCCCCGAGCAGGCCATCGTATTCTGGATCAACGTCGTCGGCGGCATCGCCGAGAATCTCCTCGATGTCGTCGGGTGACGCCGATGGGTTGACTGCCTTGAGGAGCGCCGCCGCGCCGGAAACGAACGAGACCTGTCCCTGGTGAAAACTCCATACTGCCGATTGTACAAAGACTTGCGGTTGGTCGTCGGGGCGAGAATTCCTCCTAGTCTGACCGGATGATCAAGCTGCTTGTAAGCCTTGTTGGGCTTTTCTTCCGATCGCGCGCCGGTCTCGCCGCCGAGAACCTCGCGCTTCGCCATCAGCTACTGATTCCTGTATAAAGAATGTCCGCACGCTTCAGTGAAGACGGATCGGCAAGCCCGTGCCGCGTACGCATCCACGCAGCAGTGCTTTTGAGCTTCGCATGTCGATCGCCTCGACGATCGCCAACTGCCACAACCCATCCAGATCCTCCGCTGCGTGATTGGCCAGGCGATGCGCCTTCCATTCACACCACACCCCTTCCACGGGGTTGAGCTCCGGTGCGTACGCCGGCAGGTGCTCCGCCTGCAATCGCGGATGTGAGGCAATCCCGGCGCGCCGGGACCGCCGCGCTGCGGTGCTGGTTGATCCGGTCCCAGATGACGATCACCGGCCCACGCAGATGCTTGAGCAGATCACGCAGGAAGACGATCACCTCGCCTTCGGTGATGTCGCCCGCCACGTACATGTGCAGGTACAGGTTCAGGCGCCGACGCCGCGGCGAGATCGACCCCGGCGCGCCGGGGCCGATCGCGGAAATCTTCCGATGATGCCGCTGAGAATGGCGAACAACGGGCGTCTGGCCGATCGGCGCCCAGCTCCGTTGCACGATCGGCAGCAGCATCAGCCCCGTTTCGTCGATGAAGACGATGTGGGCCGCGAGATGCGACGCCTTTTTTTTATGCGCCGCCAGTCGACCGCAACCCATCTCTTGATGGCCTCGGCATCACGCTCCTTGGCGCGTCGGGCCGGCTTCTGGCAGGAGAAGCCCAGGCCATGCAAGAGCCGAGGCAGATGATCGACGTGGTAGCCGACGCCGAACTTGCGTTCGATCAGCTTCGCGATGCGCGGGCATCCCGATGGAATCGGGACAGCTCGGTGCGATAGCCGTTCGCCTTGGCGCCCTTGAGAAGAAGCTTCCGCAGCATCCGGCGCTCTTTGTGGCTCAGCTTCGGCGGTCGGCCGGATGCCGGACGCGCGCCAAGGCCGGACGCGCC
>JACZXL010000113.1 GCA_022571635.1 Planctomycetota bacterium | reverse complement strand
CCGTCGGGGCCGGGAGCAAGCCGATCCACTCCTGGATCATGCCGAATCCTCGGTCAGAATCTGGATGTGCGTGAAAGGCGACGAGGTTCGAGAGCGTCAGCAGTTGCGGGATGATCCCGCTCGCCAGCAGTCGTTATGTTCGTGATTCTCGGACCCTCGCTGGTTCGAAGCCCTGTCGGTCTTCCAATGACGCAAACGTGGAGGTTAGTCCTCCATATTTTGGAGGTCAAGCCGCTAAAATATTGCGGTTGAACCTCCACTTGGCCGACGATGGAGGCTAGGATCGAGCCATGCAGATGACCCCAGAGACCCTTGTGCAGCTCCTAAAAGGAGCTCTCGGAGTGGCTCGAGTTTGAGGGCGTTGAGCCCGTCGAATGGGTTGTCTGTGGAGGTGTTGCGCTGGCACTCCAGAACCTGCAATTGCGAACGACTCGTGACGTCGACGTGTTGGGCAACTGGAACTCCCAAGGCGCAGAGCTCGTCCGCATCGAAGAATTCCCGACAGAGGTCGAATCCTGCATCGAACGAGTCATCGACAACCACCCGGAGTTTGAAGGCTTGAGCAAGCGGTGGATCAACCTTGGTCCAGCCCGACTCGCACAAGTCGGGCTTCCTGAGGGCTTCGAACGGCGCCTGACAACCAGGACGTTCGGCAGACGCCTGACGCTGCACCTACTCGGTCGAGATGACCTGCTGGCCCTGAAACTCTACGCATCCGCCGATGAGTTCGGTCCTCGGCAGGACATCCACTTCGAAGACCTCAGGGTGCTGAATCCGACCTTCGAGGAGCTGGACAGGGCCGTTGACTGGATGCGCACGTTGTCCGATTTCGAACAGGTATGAACAGAACTCAAAGACGTTGTTCACAGGCTGGGATATGACGATCTTGCTTACTACGTTTGAACGCGATTTTCGAACACGGCTGCTCGATGTGGTGTACAGCCAGTGGCACGACCTGGGCGTGCCGTTGTCCAGTGCGCTGTATCCTCAGTCGACCGAAGTCATCGATCCTGAGGCGTTACTCTGGTGTTCGTTCGAGTTCTTGCCCACAGAGCCGCGGCTCCGAGAGAGCCTCCTCGGATGGCTCCAAGCAAACGAGCACTACATCATTCGACAGCGGCTCAATAAAGTGGCTAGGAACGGCGAGCCGAGGACTAACATCTGGCGAGCACTGGACAGCAAGACAATACGGGAAGTCGATAGGCCGAACGAGGTTTGTCATGGTCTTGATGAAGTCGAGGAATTACTAACATTTTGCGAAAGGCTTAGCGCCGAAGTGCAGGACGGCCGATGGCCGAAGGCGAGGCTCGTACAAGCGGCCCCACGATCATCGACTTTGCTGTTGCAGGCGAGAGACCTGCTCGGAAACGACATCCGTCACCTGTTGCTCGTTTATCTCCTTGCCAATCCCGCCGGTGGCAAGCTGAAAGCAATTCAGAGTTGGTCGGGATACTCCTATCGAAGCATCTCCGAGACCGCCACTCGTTGGGAGGCCACCGGAGTGCTCTCCATTGATCACGGCTACTGTCGTCTGATTCACTTGGAGCCGTGGAAGGCGCTGCTGCGACTATCAGCAGAACAAACGGTGATCGTGGACTGGTTTTTCTTGTTCGATGCGTGTATTCGCTTGTTGCGCGCCGTGGGCAAGGCGGAGCGCAAAGGGCTTTCCTGGGACAGCGGCGTTGTCACGTCGTTCCGTGGTGAGGCGGCCCAAGCATTGGTCTCCTCAGTTCGCAGTGAGACACGCGCGGAACCTCCATCGATCGCGCACCTTCGAGAACTACTGACCGGCGCCGCGACCCGCCAACACTGAGTCCGATCACTGTGTGATGGACGACCCTGCAAGACGCGCGCGGTTGACTGCTTCTCTGCCGCAGCCTGTTCCTCGCAACCTTCCGCCCCTCGGCGATCCACAACTTGACTGAATCGCCATCGAGCGTCTGATGAGTCGGCTCGCCTACAGACACGGCCCCCAGTTGGCGAGGAACGCCGACGGAGCCGGTGGTGTCGAGGTCCCAGGGGCAGAGGGGATGGCGAAAGTGCCCCTGGCTCAAGGTTCGAGCACGAGAAACCGCGACCACAGGTCGCGGCTGCGTTGCCTTTGCCCGAGGTTTTTATTCTTGCCCGGGTCTTCCCGCCACCGGCGGATCTTCGACCTCGCCCGCGGCGGGCTCGTCAGATCCGGCTTCCCTCGATGCCTTCTTCAGTCGGTTTGGCGTCTGATGTCAGCTCGTCCAGGATCTCCAGAAGCCTGCTCGTACTATCGTCGGTGTCACCTTGGTCGATTGCGGACTTGGCCGCGGCTATGGCCTCGGCGTGTTCGTGCAGGATGAAGTGCAGCGCAGCGGTCATGAAGGCGGCGTCACGACGATGCGCGACATGCTGCGACTCATAGGCGTAACGCCCGATCAAGCTGCGGATTTGATCCTGCAGCGCCGCGTCGATCGGGGCATAGTGGACCGCAGACGCATCCATACGAAACGCGCGGCGCATCGCCCAGACGGCGGTCGAGTCGTCTTCGAGGAAGGCGGTGGCCAGGGCGTAGCCGACCTTGGCCAGGGTATCATCCGGCGACGATTGCGCGATTGTCGAAAAGGCGCGCAGCGCAGCGTCCGCTTCGCCATCGCTCAATTTCGACCACGCATACTCGGCGTTGGGGAAGACCAGCTTGTTCCGTCGCTGGCCGGTTTCGTCGGGTGGGTAGACCACCACGATCTTGGGCGATGGCGACCGGCGTTGGGCGGGGTACTCGGGAGCGACGCGCTCGGCGTCGTTGTAGTATCTCCCTGAGCTCGCGCTGTCGGCGTAGTAGTACGCGGGTGCATAGGAAGTGGAATAGTAGTAATACGAGCCGGCATTACCGTCACCGAGGCCATGGTATCGGCGGACGGAATGCGGATCGTAGTATCCGCGATGACCCAGGCCGTGGTGCCGGCGAACGGAGTGATGGTCTTGGGAGCCGCGATGGCCCAGGCCGTGATGCCGTCTGACCGAGCCGTGGCCGAATCGATAGTCACGGTGGGCCAGGTAATGGTGTGGGATGGCGTGTCGAGATGACGAATGATGGGAGCGATGAGCAAGGCCGTGGTGGGATCGGATCCCGTGTGAGCGATGATGGGAGTGCTGACCCATCGCCGCCGGACTGAGGGCGAGAACCAGGGCAATCGGGGCCGCCGCTGCCCAGAGCCAACGATGTGCGTGTCGATGCATGATTTGCCTCCAGAACCTGGGATAGGGGAATCGTCCGGGTGCCCGGCTGACGGGGCGTGGCCAGAAACGATCGGCGCTGCTCCAAAGGATAAAGTCACATCAAACGGCGGTCTTGTTCCGCATACTCACAGATATTTGGAGAGCTAGTCGCAGAGGTGGACAAGGAAAAGCACCTCTCCAGTTCGCCCAAAGAGGTGCCTGTGGTTCTGAGCGACTACACGCCGCTCAATCTGCGATATCTCACCAGACAGATGATACCAAGTGGAGCCGGTGGGTGAAAGAGCCGAGTTGGGGCATGACCCACGCTCCCTCCTTGTGGCCAAGCTGCCACAAGGCTTCTGCATCTTCAGTGCGATCTCTGATACTCATACCCGCCACGATACCACGCGCCGTCGCCTACGACCGTGATGACTGAGAAAGACGGAAGACTCGCAACCACCAGAGTGTACTAGGCGTATCACTATGGCCCCCCGTGTGACCATG
Source organism: Planctomycetota bacterium (assembly GCA_022571635.1). GTDB lineage: Bacteria > Planctomycetota > Phycisphaerae > Phycisphaerales > SM1A02 > JADFNO01. The sequence continues at coordinate 7,429 of JACZXL010000113.1, read as the reverse complement.
CTGGGTTCGCCCAGCACACACATCAGCCCGCATCTGCCTGCCGCAATGCGGGCTATTTTCTCATTCGTCGTTGCGGTTCGTTGGCCGCAACACCGCAAACCCGATCAGTCCTGCACCAAACGTCATGCGCTGGTGCTACGGACACGGCCCCCAGTTGGCGAGGAGGGCAAGGAGACCAGCGGCACCGACACGGGGAGGTGTTACACTCGTGCGCGGAAAGCTTGGCGGTGGAGCCGGGCGAAGGTCAAATGGGAAGCGTCGGGTTGGCGCTCCCGTGCGCAATGTGGACCGTCGATCCAACTGCCAGGCTGCGCTGGAGTGTCCAATGCTCGTCGTCTTCATTCACGGGCCGGTCGCTTCTGGAAAAGGCACCATCGGGGTGCGCCTCAGTGAAGCGATGGGGATTCCGCTGTTCCATAATCACCTGACGGTCGATCTCGTGAAGACCTTGTTCGGGTTGTTCACCGAGCCGTTCATCAGGCTACGGGCGACGATCTGGCGCGAGTCCTTCTCGGAGGCCGCGCGAGCCGGACAGTCGTTCATCTTCACGTTCACGCCGGAGGCGTCAGTCGATCGGGATCTCATCGATGAGTTGACCCGGATCGTCGAGGACGCGGGAGGACAGGTTCACTTCGTCGCGCTGACGTGCTCCCGCGAGAAGATTCTGGCCCGGCTGCCGAACCCCGATCGATCCAACAAGCTCAACGATCCGCGCGTTTACGAGGAGGTCGAGCGCGATGGAGGATTCGAGTTCCCGCCAATGCCGGAGGCGTCGATAAGCGTGGATACCGTGGCGATGAGCCCGAGCGAGGCGGTGGCGGCCATCATCGAGAAGTTGCCGAAAACGGGCTGAGCGATTCTGTTCTACGTTTGCAACGAGCCTGCCTGTGCCCGATGGGCAACATCTACGGACACGGCCCCCAGGCGCCCAGCAAGATGAGCAGGTCCTTCACGCCAACGTCGCCGCTGTTGTCGAAGTCCGCGAGACAATCTCCCTTCTTCGGGCACGGCCCCCAGGTGCCCAGCAAGAAGAGCAGATCCTTCACGCCAACGTCGCCGCTGTTGTCGAAGTCCGCCGGGCAGGGCTCGCCGCCGGCGGGGACGATCTTGAATATACGGCCGTTGCTCGACACGATGTACATCTCACCGGCGCCGTCCTCGCCGAACGAGGTGATCGAGGTGAGACCGCCGCCCGGGGGCTGCAATTCGGCGGTGCGCTCCTGGAACTCGGTGTCGTCGCCGTCGACGACGCGGAACGACCAGATCCTGTTGGAGATGTAATCGGCGTAGAAGTAGGTGCCGCGCAGGTCACAAATCTGGGCGCCGCGATAGACGTAGCCGCCGATGACGGCACGACCCCGGGCGAGGCCGTACTGGCGAATCGGCAGCGTCAGTTCAGGGTGGTCGCATATGCAACCGCTCAGGCCGGTGCACATCAGTCCTTCCATGCAGCGCCAGCCGTAATTCTCGCCGCCGCTGCTGGAGCCAGGCTGGAAGTTGATCTCTTCGCGCGCGATCTGGCCGACGTCGCCGATGTACAGGTCGCCGGTGTCGCGGTCAAAGCTCCATCGCCACGGGTTGCGCAGCCCGAGGGCCCAGATTTCGTCGAGCGTGTTGGGATCGCCGACGAAGGGATTGTCAGATGGGACAAAATAGGGATCCGGATCGACATCCACGTCGATTCGGAGCATCTTCCCGAGCCACAACTGGCGGTTCTGGGCACGATTGCCCGGATCGTTACGGCTGCCGCCGTCACCGAACCCTATGTAGAGATATCCATCGTTGGGCCCGAACGCGATCATGCCGCCGTTGTTATTGATAAACGGCTGTGACTGGGTCAGGATGGTTTTGGCCGACTTGGGATTGGCGCGATCGGGGTTGTTGGCCAACGTCCGATAGCGCGCTAGCACGCTCGTGCCCGAATTGTCGTTGTAGTGAACGTAGAATAAGCGGTTGTTCGCGTAGTCCGGGTGGAATGTAAATCCGAGCAGGCCGCGCTCGTTCCCGGTGTTGATTACCAGGTCGTCAATATTGAGAAACGGCTTGGTATTGATCGATCCGTCGGCCAGATTGATGATTCTAACCCTCCCGGTTTCCTGCTCGACCACGAACAGCCGCGCCGTGTCGCCCGGCGGTGACCCGGCCCACAACGGCGCGGTGAAACCGGACGCGACCAGCTCGGTCGTCAGGACAGTCCCGTCGGCCCCGGCAAACACGGTGAATGACAAGGCGGCCAGAATCGCCGCCGCGTGTGACGATTTACAACGTGTGCTGTTCACAATCAGCTCCTTTGATTCAATTCCCCATCGCGCGGGCTTCGAAGGTCTTGCGCTGGCCACCCCCGGAAACAGGTGCCCCGTGCAGCCGGTCGAGAACAGGGTACCACAGGCAGGCTGCATCCAAGCGGCATTTGTGAGATATCAGCCCCAGTGGTCAGGAGATCGACAGGGCAGCCTCATTCCTACAGGCACGGCCCCCAGTTGGCGAGGAGGGCGAGGAGGTCGGAGACACCAGCGTTGTCGATCGCAACAGACCAGCCGAAGAAGTTCATCCATGCGTTGGGCTCAGGAAGCACCTGGATAGTGGGTCAGTGTGACGGCGAGAATCTTCGCGGCCCATTGGCATGATCTGGCTGGGCGTGCCATAATCGGGTACCAACTGTTGAAACAGGCGATCGAGGCACGGCTTCGGTCGGACGAGTCCGTCGCGAGGCGGAGTACTGAGAAACCCAGAAAGGAATGAATGATGAAAATTCAAGTTGTATTGGTGTCGCTGCTCGCTGGGGCGACGGTTGCCGGCCTCGCCGCGTTTTCGCCGGCGGATCCTCAGGCCACCAACACGCAGGCCACTGAAACCTACAAGGTTGATCCGGTCCACACGACCGCGATCTTCCGGATCAAGCACCTAGGCGTAACGTACTTCTATGGTCGATTCAACGAGACCACTGGTTCGTTCACGCTCAATACCGAAAACCCTTCTGAGATGTCCTTCGATGTCCAGATCAAGACCCAGAGCGTGGATACGAACGCCGCCGGTCGAAACAACCATCTCAAGAGTCCGGATTTCTTCAACGCAAAGCAGTTTCCGACGATCGCCTTCAAGAGCAAGTCGGTTCAGAGCAGCGGCGAGAAGACGTACACGGTCTCAGGCGACATGACGCTTCACGGCGTCACGAAGCCCATCACAGTAGAGATGGAATTCGTTGGCCAGGGCGATAAAGGTTCGCGATTCGGGTACCGGGCCGGCTTCGATGTAAGATTCACGATCAAGCGCAGCGCCTTCGGCATGAACTACATGCAGGGAATGCTGGGTGACAAAGTGATGATCATGGTTGGCCTGGAAGGTGTTCGCCAGTAGCCTGCGGCGAGTTGGGGCGATGAGGATCGAAATCACGGTCAACTCATGGCCGAGCGGCTGCGCATGCTAAACACGATCGTGCTCGCTGTTGTGGTGCCGATACCTACGGGCGATTGAGAGCCTGGCGCGGGTACGGAAGCTGATGGGCGTTCCGATGCTGCAAATCAACATCGCCGCCGAGGGTGGTCAGCAGGTCGTGAGCAACGTTTAGCTCACGGACACGGCCCCCAGTTGGCGAGGAGGGTGATGGATGCAAAAACCCCCGGCCGGTGAAGGCCGGGGGTGTGATTGTTGCAATGCGTCGGCGAGGGCCGGTTACGGGCACGGCCCCCAGGCGCCCAGCAAGACGAGTAGATCCTTCACGCCAACGTCGGAGCTGTTATCGAAGTCGGCGGGACAATCTCCCTTCGGCGGGCATGGCCCCCAGGCGCCCAGCAACATGAGCAGATCCTTCACGCCGACGTCGCCGCTGTTGTCGAAGTCCGCCGGGCAGGCGGAGACGTAGACGGTCACCTCGAACACGCCCTCGACGCCGAGGTTGAGGTCACAGATGTTGACCCGGCCGATCGTGACGCCGGGCGGCATGATGATCCCGAAGAACCCGCCACTGCTCGTAAACGTAAACGGTGCGGGCACGCCCGTCACCGTACCGAGGTTGACGTTGTCCTTGTCGAAGACCGTCACCTCCACCGTCGAGCCACCGAGGGCCGTGATGATAATCATCGACATGGCGGTGTGGTTCTCAGGGTTCGGCACTCCGCTGAGGATGTCGAAGGAGTTCGCGAAGAAGTTGGTGGCGAGGCCGTCGTCCGCCGCACCGACCAACCCGACTGTGAACAGCACCATGGCGTTGTCGCCGGCAGGAGCCGGGACGTCCGCGGCACATCCTAAGACATTGGACTGGAAGCTCAGGTTGTCGGTGATATCGCCCGGGCCATACCACCCCGGCTCGTTCCCGTTGACGTCGATCGGGTCATTCGTGACCGTGACGGAACAGGCGGGAACCCCTGGCCAGTCCGCGTCCTCGACGCCCTTGAGGATCATGCCGGCCGCCTCCACCGCGGCTTCAAACTCAGCCTGGTCGAAGAAGAAGTCGTACTGCATCGGTGCCGAGCAGTTCGTTCTGGCGCAGGTAGTACCCGCGCCCTGGAAGCCGCCGCCGGCCGCAGTGCAGTCCGCCGGCAGCACGTCCAGGCAGCTCCCATCCGGCAAGCAGCACGCGCCCGGACCTACCGGCGTCTTGATGAGGCTGAGCGTGCCCTGGCCCTGGTTGCCGGGATTCCCGCCGCCGACCCGGACCAGGTAGCAGTTGCCGGCCACCACGGAGACCGTCACCCGGGAGGTGGAGCCGGCGCAGCCCCCAGTATTGTAGCTGCAGGCCACCAACTGCGCGTCGGTCGGCGGGCAAGGGATGTCAGGCCAGCAGCCGTCATAGACCATCAGGAACGTGTTGTAGTTGGCCTGGTTGCACGTGCTCACTGTCAGGTCGCCGGTGAAGTCGGACGTGTAGTTGTACCAGATGTCGTGGTGCGCCTGGCCGCCGAACTGGCAGCAGTCGTGCGCCAGCCCGTCGGTGTTCGCCCCCGTGGTGTCGTAGTCGGTCGGACCGACGAAGATCGGGATCGCATCCTCGCAGAGATCATTATCAGGCGGCGCGCAGCCGGCTTCGAGGGCGGCGAGGGCGCATTGCTCGTCCCAGATGAAAAGGCAGCAGGCCGGATCGGTGGCGCACACCACGGCGCAGCAATCCGGATCTTCGCAGCCGGGGGTTCCGTTGGGCTCGCCGCAGGGACCGGAGCCGGGTGCGCAGGCCTCCGGCAGCTCGATGCACTCGATTCGGAGAATGTAGTCGTTCCTGCCCAACCCACACTCGACGCCGTCGAAGATGCCTCCATCCGCGTCGCCCGTCGAAACGATCACCACCACGCCGTTGGGATTATCGGCGAGAATCACCGCGGCTTGGGCCACGCCTGCGGCGCCACAACCGGGTGTCGAGTTCGCGCTGTCGAAAGTGGGTGAACTATCGCAACCCGCGGGGTCGCCACCCTGAAGGCCTACCAAGAAAAGCACACCCGGGAACTCGGACGTGAGGGTCGCCTGGATCTGAACCACGCCGTTGCCGTCGATGTCGGCCGCGGCCAGCTCAGTTGGACTGAGTCGGTACCAGTCGAGGTCGCGGATTTGGTCCAGCTTTCCGTCACCGTCGACATCGAAGTCGTAGGTAGACACGGTGCCGCAGATCGTGGTCCCGCAGCTCGCCTCGCCGAAGACGATCGGGTCCCAGTTGCACCCTCCGTTGGTAACGTCCTGCCCATTGGCATCCACCAAACAGGGCTCACCTTCAGCGACGTCGCCGATTCCACAGTCATTCTCACATTGTCCGTAGGTCCAGGAGGCAAGCCCCAGCGCGACACCGGCCGACACGAGCTGGCTCAGGCGCCGGTGGCCTCCCTTGGAGCATGTGGTTTCTTTCATACCTTCCGTCTCCTTAGATCTTCCTTTCTCGGTGCCCCCGTCGAATGCCCCCACGGCCAGATCGCCGATGCCGTCGCCGTCGAGATCACCTAGCGAGGCCACGCGGCCGAAGGTATCGCCATTACCCAGCAAGGGTCCGCCGCCCTGGGTGGAGCTGACCTTCTGGTGTGACAAGACCCAGCCGGGCTGAGCGTCGGCGCCCTGTCCGCTCATGACCACGGCCAGCGCGACTATTAGGACGACGACTGAACGTTTGGTTGTAACTGAGCATGCGTACATCATTGAAGCTCCTCCCCAGCGCTTGGGCTGGTTTCGTCGGTTTGTGCCGGGCGACCGGGTTCCCCCGGGCTGCCCGGAGACCAGGCCCGGTGCGGCAATTGAGCTCGCGATCCGAGTCAGGTCCGACTGTATTGCCGCAGACGGTGGTACAATCACGTCAGAAAACCTGATCTTTTGTTGGATATTGTCATGGACAGCACAGCCCCGGAGCACATCACACGGCTGCTTGCCGCCGCCCGGGCCGGCGAGCCCACCGCCGCCGGCGAGCTCCTGGGGCTGGTCTACGACGAGCTGCGCCGGCTCGCGCACCACAAGATGGCCCTCGTCCCGCCGGGCGACACGCTCCAGCCGACCGCCCTGGTCCACGAGGCCTACCTGCGACTGTTCGGTCGCGACGGTCCGGAATGGCAGAGCCGCGCCCATTTCTTCAACGCCGCCGCCCGGGCCATGCGCGACATCATCGTGGAACAGGCCCGCCGGCACGCCAGCCTCAAGCGCGGCGGTGACCGGAAGCGCATCACCCTCGACGAGGCGGCGCTTTGCATGGCGACGCACGGCGGCGACCTCCTGGCGCTCGACGAGGCGCTCCACCGGCTGGAGGCGACCGACTCCACCAGCGCCCAGGTCGTCATGCTGCGCTACTTCGCCGGGCTGACCGTGCCGGAGACGGCCCGCGCCATGGACGTGTCCCCGGCCACCGTCGACCGGTACTGGCGCTACGCCCGGGCCTGGCTGCGCCGCCGCATCCGCGACGAGGAGACCGAGGATGAGCGAGACCCCTGAAGATCGAGCGCGAGAACTCTTCTTCGCCGTGATCGACATACCGGCTCAGCGTCGCGCCGATTTCCTAAGCGAGCGCTGTGGCACCGCGAGCAGCTAAGGGCCGACGTCGAGTCCCTCCTCGCCCAAGACGAAGGGTCCGGCGAGTTCATGGATGCGCCCGTCCTGACGCCTCGCGTCACCGCCACCGTGTCGCTGGATCTCGGCAAGCGCTTCGGGCAACTCATCGGCCGATACAGGGTCGTTCGCGTCCTCGGCGAAGGCGGCATGGGCGCCGTCTTTCTCGCCGAGCAAGACAAGCCCACCCGACTTGTCGCCCTGAAAATCATTCGCCCCGGCGTCGCTTCGGCCAAACTGCTGCGACGCTTCGAGCATGAAGCGCAGGTGCTGGGACGACTTCAACATCCCGGCATCGCGCAGATCTACGAAGCGGGAACCGCCGACACCGGCGAAGGCGCTCAGCCGTACTTTGTCATGGAGTACGTCCGCGGTCGATCGCTGATGGAGTACGCCCAAGGGTCACAGTTGGGCACCCGCC
>JACZXL010000112.1 GCA_022571635.1 Planctomycetota bacterium | reverse complement strand
TTTGATCACATGGCGTCGTTTTCGCCGCCGCCGGACGACGTGACCCGCGACGGCGTCTTGCGTCTCGACGAGCAGATGCTCGAGGATTGGTGGGACGCGCTCCAAGCGACATGGTGATATAAGTCGTGCCTTGATAAGGCTCGATCGATTGACCGCAACCGCCACTCATTTCCCAACCCGCGGCCGGACTTGACGCGAGACCGACACTCATCGACGATGCGAGCCATCGTGCCGAATAGATCCTTCGCATCCATCCATCCTTATTGAATAGGAGCGCCCAATCGTGCCCACTCATCGAGCTGTCGTCGCGGAGTTTGTCGGAACGTTCGCGCTGATGTTCATCGGAGGCGGCGCGATCATCGTCACCGGCGGAGACAATCTCCTGGCGATCGCTCTTGCTCACGGCTTGATCCTGGCCGTGATGGTGAGCGCGACGATGCACATCTCCGGCGGACAGATCAATCCGGCCGTCTCGATCGGCTTGGCGTTGATCAAGAAACAATCCTGGCTACAAGCTGGCGTGTTCATCATCACCCAACTAGCCGGAGCAATCGCCGCCGCCTTTGTGCTCAAATGGTCGCTTGGCGGCGCGTTCGCGGTCGGCAACATCGGGGCCACATTGGGAGCCCTCACCGACGGAGTCGATGCGGACAAGACCAATGTGCCGGCGGCGCTTCTGCTCGAGGCGATCGGGACCTTCTTCCTGATGTTCGTAATTCTCGGCACGGCGGTCGACAAGCGAGGTGTGGGCGGAAGTGCATCCATCGGCGGGTTCAGCATCGGATTGACGCTAGCGGCGGTCATTCTTTGTATCGGGCCGGCGACCGGCGCTTCGCTCAACCCCGCCCGTAGTTTCGGACCGGCGCTCGTGGCCTGGGAGTGGCAGTCACACTGGGTCTATTGGGCAGCGCCGATCGTCGGCGCAGCCACTGCTTCGTTGGTCTACAAGACAGTCTTCAGCCTCCAGAAGTAGGCCAAAGCGGAATCATCGATTGCGCAATCGGCGAAAGATCATCCGGCAGTTCGTTGCGCGCACACCAACGAAGCTGCGAATACTCCGGCGTGGTTTGCGCTTCACCCTGCGGATCGTTGAGTAGATAGATCAACTCCCAGGTTCGAGCGACGGGATCACACAGGACGGCAATCGGCGTCGGGTCGCTCGACGTGGTCAGGCGCGTCTCCTGGTGAAGTTCGTCGGCGAGAATATCGACAGGCTCTTTGCCTGGCTCAACCACGCCGCCCGGGGCGAACTCCCATTGATCGGGATACACGCCCACACTTTGTGATCGTCGCCCCATGAGCGCTCGGTCACCGCGCATCGTGAAACCTTTGACACCTAATCCCATCACGCCGAGATCGAAATCTTCCGTTTGGACCGCGTAGAAGCGATACGCGCATTCGATGATGTGCAGGACGGCGCCGCCGCAGCCGTTGCGATTGACGCCGAGTACGTTGTAGGCGCCCCCGTCGAAGTAGGCCGAGTTTGATCGACACAGCGCCTTCCAGCGACGATCGACTTCGTCGAGCACGTCGCCCTGGGGTACGAACAGTCCTTCCTGCACGTGCAGGACCGCGGGGCGACGAAGATGAATACAGCGAGGGGGCATGTGGTGGGATTGTAGGATCTAGAGTGTGCTAAGAAACTGGTCACTGAAGTGACCAGTCCTCGGGGATCGTGGTACGATGGATCGTGCTCACTCGTGAGGCGTGGTCACTTCAGTGACCAGGTCTTCGGGCGCTGGAACGCGACATGACCTGGACCCGCAAGAGCTCTTCTTCGTCTGTGAAAGTCTACCAAGGCCGCCACCGCTTTGAACATTGGTACCGCGACAATCAGGTGTATTTCATCACCGCGCGCTGCCGAGCGCGCTACCCCGCATTTGATTCGGATCCAGCCAAGGGAATCTTCTGGGATCGCTTTACGCACTATACAAAGCAGGCCAACTTTACGCCTTGGGTTGTGTCATTACTTGATAATCACTACCACATACTTGGATACTGTAAAGTTGGTGATACGCTCGGTCCGATGATGCGGCAAATCCACGGTTCCGTCGCCAAGCTGGTCAATGATCTACTTGACGAGCGCCGAGTGCCGTTCTGGGTGGATGCGGGTCATCGTAATTATTTCGACGGATGCATTCGTGATGAGCGACAATGTCGTCGCGCATATCGCTATGTTCTCCACCAAAGTGTTCGGCACGGAATCTGTGATGATTGGCGAGACTACGCCCATACGCGCGTCTACATCGAATTGGAGCGAGGCGTGAAACGATCCACGGAATTGGGAGCATTCTTGGAGGGTGTGCCATATAAACGGTATGGCCAGTGAAGAGGGCGTGGTCACTTCAGTGACCACGTCTTCGATCTACCATTAATCAGCGGAGGGAACCAAATGCCCCATTCACGACGCGAATTCATCGGCACATCACTCGCGACGGCGGGCGTACTCGCCTTGGGTCCACTTGGGCGTGAGATCTTTGCTGCCACCGATTCGGCCAATCGCGCCAAGAACCTTCGCATTCTCATCCTCGGCGGTACGGGTTTCATTGGCCCGAATGTGGTGCGTCATGCGATGGAACGCGGCCACACCGTCACACTCTTTAATCGTGGCCGCACCAATACCCATTTGTTCCCGGAGGTTGAGAAGCTCGTCGGCGATCGTGATGGCCAAATTGATGCGCTCAAGAACCGAACCTGGGACGTCGTGCTGGACAACACCGGCTACGTCCCCCGCCATGTCCGCGATTCGGCGCAGCTACTGAAGGGCAACGTCGGACGGTACCTATTTACTTCGACGCGGCAAGTGTTCGCTGATTTTCGGGCACCGGACAAGAAGGAAGATGCGCCCAAGGAGAACATAGGCCAATCCTACGGCGCATTGAAGGTGTTGTGTGAACAAGCAGTGAACGAGGTGTATGGCGAGCTTGCGACGATCGTCCGCCCCACTGCTGTTGCGGGTCCCAATGATCGCAGTGATCGCTTCACCTACTGGCCTGTGCGGATCAACCAAGGCGGAGAAGTCTTAGCACCGGGCAATGTTACCGATCCGATTCAATACATCGACGTGCGCGACTTGGCGGAATTCATGATCCATCTGCTCGAAAACGACACCCCCGGAAGTTTCAATGCGGCCGGTCCGGAGGCGGATCTTTCCGTAGCTGAGTTTCTGTACGGTTGTCGTGCGATAACTTCCGCGAACGTGCGCTTCACGTGGGTGCCTGCTGATTTCTTGGCTGAGCACAATGTTCAACCGAGGCGGGGCATGCCGCTTTGGATTTCACCGAAGAAGAAGGGTGAGACGCGAAGCCCCGTCAATCGCGATAAGGCCGTCGCGCACGGCTTGAAGTTCCGGCCGTTGGCGGTCACCGCGCGCGATACGTTGGATTGGTACCTCTCCAAGCCCCAAGATCAACAGCGATTGCGCAGAGGGATCTCGGCTGAGCGCGAAGCTGAGGTGTTGGCAGCGTGGCACGCGCGACCGCGAAGCCGCTAGCGGCTTGCGAACTCGATCCCCTGGGCCAATGGCAAGTCGGTTCCCCAGTTGATGGTGCAGGTTTGGCGGCGCATGTAGGCCTTCCAGGCATCGGAGCCGGACTCGCGTCCACCGCCGGTGTCTTTCTCGCCGCCGAACGCTCCGCCGATCTCGGCGCCGCTGGTGCCGATGTTGACGTTGGCGATCCCGCAATCCGAGCCGTCGACGGAGAGGAAGCGCTCGGCCGCCCGAACACCGTTCGTGAAAATGGCGGAACTGAGACCCTGGCTCACGGCATTGTGCAGCGCGATCGCATCATCCAGCTCGTCGAACTCATATACATAAAGGATCGGCGCGAACGTCTCATCACGAGCGATCTCCGGATCAGCCCCGGCGGGGACGCGCACGATTGTCGGCTCCACGAAATGGCCGGGTTCGTTCGCGAATCGTTCGATGCCGGCGACACCGCCGCAAAGAACCTTGCACCCCTCACCCGCAGCGCGAAACAGCGCCGCGTGCATTTCATCCACTGCACGTTGATTGATCAGCGGCCCCATCAGCGTCTTCGGATCGAGCGGGTCGCCAATGGTGACTTGCTTGTATGCCCCGACGAGACGATCGGTGAGCGTATCGACGATCTCGCGATGGCAGATCAATCGGCGAGTCGTCGTGCAGCGCTGCCCGGCCGTCCCCACCGCACCGAACAGCACGCCGCGGACGGTCAAGTCCATATCCGCATCAGGCATGACGATGATCGCGTTGTTGCCCCCCAACTCCAACAGACATCGACCCAAGCGCTTGGCCACCGCCTGCCCCACCACGCGCCCCATCCGACAGGAACCGGTGGCGCTGATCAACGGCAAGCGCCGATCGTTGATCATCGCGTCGCCGACTTCGTCATCAGACCCAATAATCAGGCCGAAGATGTCGGATGGATCGACCCCGTTGGGCTGAAACACATCCTGATCGCGCATGACATCATGCACGAGTCGCGTCATGGCAACCGCGACGAGCGGGGATTGAAGGCTCGGCTTCCAGATCATCGCATCACCACAAACCGCCGCAAGCATAGCGTTCCACGCCCACACCGCCGCGGGGAAGTTGAACGCGGTGATGATGCCGATCGTCCCCAGCGGGTGCCATTGTTCGTACATGCGATGCTGCGGGCGCTCGGAGTGGATGGTGAGGCCGTACAGTTGGCGCGATAGACCCACGGCGAAGTCCGCGATGTCGATGCACTCCTGAATCTCGCCTTCGCCTTCAGCACGAATCTTGCCGGTCTCAATGCTGACCAGCTCACCGAGCGTCGCTTTCCGTTCGCGCATGGCGTTGCCGATGAGACGAACGACCTCGCCGCGCCGCGGGGCCGGCAGGCGGCGCCAGTACGATTGGGCCGCGACCGCACACTGCACCAAGTCATCGTACTCGGCTGTGGATTGCAGCTTGACGCCCGCGATGGGTTGCGCCGAGGCTGGGTTTTGAGAAACGACGCACGAGTCGTCAACAGCTGTGGGATCGACGATGCGCGGATCAGCACCGAAACCGAGCTCAGCCATAAGTTTCGCTGTCATGCCGATAGCATAATCGAACCAACGAGATAGGTCCTGAGTCGTCGATGAGCGGCCACCAATTCGAATCGATGGGCGTCCATGTCCGCGAGCGTCACAGGACGTCGATCCCCAACGAGCCGACCCGTCAAAGGGAAGAATCCGCGTCGCCGCTATCCGGGGGTTTGTACTGAGATGACGGTCGTTTGACCGGTTCGCGCATGTTTGAAGGTCACGGCGAGCGCATCGGCATCGATCGCCGCAATGATCCAGCTCGTCTGGCCGAGCGAATCGCCGACGCGGTACTGCTTGCCGTCGATAAGGGCGACGCTTCCGGATGCCGATGCCATGATCATCTGCACGCGGACCGTGGGCAAATCAGGCCGGGAGACAACCGGAGTTTGGTCGGGCGTGATCGGCGCTGCGGAGCGGTGCAGCGGCGACGGACCGAACGGCTGATCCTTGAGGAACTCGATATGGACGGCGGCGGTCCGCTGTTGCTCAGTCCATGGCGCCTGCATCGCACCGGCCCCGGACGGATCAATCATGAGCGCGGGTTGGATCGTGGCCTGCACCGACGATGGCCCGCCGAACAGCGCGATCGTCGTCTTCAGCAGCAGCAGCAGCGGCAGGATTGCGAACGCAGCCGTACCAGTCAGACTGTGTTTGATCTCACGAGTCACTCTGTGCTGCCCCCTGCAGTTGTGCGATTTCTGGGGGTAAGGTGAAGCTGAAGGCATCGCATCCCATCCGGGCCGTGACCGCAGCGTCACCGCCGATCTGGGCCGGTGTGATCACCAGCGTCGACGGCCGAAGGTATCCGCCGAACCCGTCCAGCGCCTCGATAAAGGCGGCGACCTGTTCGTATCCGCCCCGGATAGTGAGATCGACACGGCAGACCACGACTCCGGTTTCCCCGCTCGGCGTCGGTACGGTCGACGGCTGGAGGCTCTGCACCAGGACATCGTGCTGCTTGGCCAGACTCGTGATTCTGGCGTAGAGCAAAGCGGAGTCGAGGGCGATCGTGTTCTTGCGATCGATCTGGGCAACCTGGGCCCTCAGCAATCTGGCCCGCTGAGCGAGCTGGTCGCTGGCCGCTGTTCCCAACGACGACGAACGCGCGCGTGATTCGGCAATGGCCATCTCGAGCTGCCGAAGCTCGTCAAGTCTGGGTTGAACGAAGAACAACCAGCCGCCGACGGTGAGCGCCAGCCCGATCAGGAACTGAACGATGATGGCGCGATCGAGGTTCGCGATCATCATTGGGAATCCCCCGCGATGGCGGGCGTCGCTTCCAGATCGGAACTCGACGGTATCGCAATGGCCTGGAATCCGGCTTCGAATCGCTCGCCCGTCGTCCCGCCGACGGAGGCGATCTGCACGTTCACTAATTCCACGTTGTCGATGATCGGGCTGAGTTTCAGTGCTTCGATGAAGGCCTCGAGCTCGGTTTGGCCGTCGGCGTCTTGGCTGGCCGCCGCATATCCGCCGGCGGTTCCATGCATCTGATTTTTGTTGCGCCGGAAAGACAGGGTCGTGAGCTGGATAGATTGCGGCGTGAGTCTGCTCAGCTCGTGGAACACAGCGCGGAAGTCAACGCGGGCTCCGACTTGCTGCGTGATCGTTTTTCGCAAGCCATCCATGGCCTGGACGGCCGCGGCCAGACGTGCCTGCGTGTCATGGAGGCTTTCGAGCCCGGCGGTCTCGTGCGCAAGCCCTGCTTCCTGCTCGCGCAGCTCACCAACTCGTACCTGGAGCCAGAGGGTGTCCAAGGCGATGATCGCAAGCGCAGCGGCGACGCCGGTCCACAGCCAGCGTCGAAGCCGCCTTGTGTCCCGGCGCTGGGTGATCTCTTGGGGCTGGAGATTCATTTGCATGAGGAACTGCCGATTCGCCACGGCCAGGTTGCCTTCGCTGCCGGCCGACGCAGGCGAATCGTACTCGTATGCCGTATAGCGCGAATCGAGCGAGACCGGTAACGCTAACTCTCGCCCCAGAAGAGCGGCGAAACCGGGAACGGCGCTGCCCGGCCCAGTCACGATCAACATCACCGAGTCACGCTCGGTCTCCGGCACGCCGAAGCGAATTGACTGACGCAGCTCAACCACAAAACGCTGCAGCACCGGCTGCACGAGCGGAGCGAGCTGACTCATCGTCAGTCGCGGGTCGTCACGTACAACTTCATCCGCCCCTCCGATGCCTCGGCGATAAAGGATGTCGCGCGCCTCCCGGACCTCCAGCTCGATCGGCTCGGTGGTTCCGGAACTCCGGATCGGACGCGTCATGCTTTCAACGAGCGTCTCCAGTCCGATCGTGATGGCCCGGCCGAATCTCAGGATCCCGCGACCGCCCACGACAAAGAATGAGCCGTGATCACCGACGTAGAGCCAGCCGCGCTCAGTGGGCAGATTGCGCAAGGCTCGGCCGGCGAGCCGAGCGATAATGATGGCAGCGATCGGAGTCGCGGACTGGAATTCCAATCCGGCGGCTTCAGTCATCTCAACGATCGCGCCCGTGACGTCCTTCCGATCTGCGGCAACGACGACGTGGATCTGGGCGTTGTCTTCGGTGCGGTCTCGCCCGATGACCGCCGCCTCGACGACAGCAGCGTCAAATGGGTAGGGGATCGTTTCCATACAACCGAGGATCGCCGCCGCCCTCGCTTGTGAAGGCGAATCCAGCTTGAGGCTGACCAGATCAACTGCTTGGGTGGGACTGGTGTACACGACCGCCGTCGGCGCCCGCTCGACGCCCAACTCGATCACAACGTCGCGCAGATCATCGGAGGCCTCGCGGACGCTCTTGGCCCAAGTGTTCGGATCGAGGCCGAGCGTTATCGGAATCCGCCGGGCGGCGACGACCATGTTACGTCTGCGCACAACGACATCGATCCGGTCAGGCAACAGCGCGACCGCGACCGACCTCGGTTTGAGACCGAAGTCTGGCGTAGCTAGACGGATCCCTGGACTCACATGGGAATCTTCGGGTATTGCAAGTGAAGCCTTTATAGCGCACTAGCGAACCCGTTCAAGTCCGGCACGTCGTTATCGGGCACCCACTCGGCAATAGTGCAAGAACGACCAAAAGCAACAGCCGGGGCGTGGCGACCCCGGCCGTGTCGTTCGATGGAAGGACGTTGCGTCCGAAAACGAGACGCAGCGATCCGATCAATCAAAGCTCGCGTTGACGGACTCCGCCTCGGTGCCAATCAGCGGGACATTCGTGCGAACGCGGAACATCGCCTGCGTTGGATTGCGATGAGCATAGAAGAACTGCATCGCATACACCTCTCCGTCGACCAACCCAAGGCGATCCAGATCCACGTGCTGATCCGTGCCGGGCATGATCCCGCCAAGGTCGATCGCCAAGCTCCGATCGATGAACAACCAGGCGTCATCAGAGCCCATGAACTCAAAGAACTGGGCGCCACATGCTTCATACGTGAAGTATGCCGTGAATCTAAACGTGAAGTAATTGTTGTGCGCCTCACCCTGATTCCCGTGGAGCTGCCCATCGATCGGGTAGAACTCATTTGATACGAATTCGTAGATACCGCCGCCGTCGCGCACGAGATCAATCGTGTGCGGCGCCGACAGATTCATGCCCAGCACGTCGCGGTACCACTGGCCAAATGAGTCAGCGGAATCAATCCCGCCGGTGCTGGCGATGCCCGCATCACCCTTGCTGTCATTGAGCAGTACGCCGCAGGCGTCCAGCGGCATGGATTCATCGATGTGGAACCCAGCGTTGCCGGTAAGCGTCAGCGTGCTACCGGTGTATGTTCCGAAGAACTCGCCGGCATCTGCCACAAGCAGCCCACCATTGGGCGCGATGATCGACGCGATCACATCGGCGCCATCGCCGATCCTCATCGGATTGGATCCGAGGTGATAGATCGTAAAGGCATCCGGATCGGAGCCGTTGGAGTTAATCGTTGCATCGACCAGAGACACATCGCCCAGCGTATAGATCACAAGCGTCGAACCGGGTGTGAAGGCGATGCTTGCCTTGTCCTTCATCTCAAACAGTGTCTCGCACAGGATTCTGACGTTACCGTCGATCTCCAAGGTGGTGGCGTCGCGGATACTGAGCGTATCACAGTGCAGATCAGTGCTGCGCGTCACGGTGCCGCCACTATTGTACATGACAAGCCCTTCGTTGGCCATGGCGATAAGATCAGGGGGCACGGTAACGACCGGCATCTCCGCGCCGTCATAAAACCCGGGCGCTGGACCGACGTTGCCGGGGCCATACGGTCCGAGGGACGAATCCCACGTGTCAACGGTTGTCCCGCCGCCAATCGTTGGTGCACTAGCCAATTTCACGAGTCCAACGCCGCCGCCATACAGGTGCGGTGCGATCGGATTGCTGACGCCGTCGCGCCACTGCGTATCGACTCTGAAGCCGGTGCCCCGGAACGTTGGGCGATCGTCAGCGCCCAAGTCGAGAGCGACGTTCATCGCGTAGTGACCGGTGAATCCGGTTACGTTGAAGTCGACGTGGTTCTTCTTGAAGTCCCGGATGGTTCCTGTGAGGGAAACCACATCCGGCGGGGGCGGCGGCCACATTCCGGATGCCCGCGGCTGGGACACAACATAGGCAACTACGCCCAGTACAACCATTCCGGACCAGGTCACAGCGGCTCGGATGACCTTCCCGTTTCTCTCGTCCTTGTCGGTTCCGCCATAGCGCATAATCAACCCTCCCCGCGAGAGATCAAGGCCTCGCGTGCCTGAGTATGGCTAACCGTACAATTCGTGGCTGAGCGCCCAAGCCCGATGTACCCATATCCTGGGCTGAGGTGGGACTGCGCCATCTAGGAAAGTAACCTCAGGAAGGCAGTGTATCGCGACTGACCGTCCCCCCTCGACCGTTGAGCGGATGTGTGTACAGCGGCTCGCTCGGCCCACGAGCAGCCCACCTGGCCGGGGCCGCGAGGGGGGAAGTGGCACGAAACCCCAAAGTGGCCCGGCCTGGGCTCTCTCTGAGCCCAGGCCGGCAATGTAGGTACGCAGTAAGAAGAGTCGTCAGGCCAAGTGGTATCGCCATATCGGCGACGATTATGGGACTGCCCGTTTCGCAGTCTCGCCTCGCTCTAGTCGAACATCGCGGTAACCGAGGGCATCACATCATCCGTCGAAAGGACCAGGTTCGTTCGCAGATTGAAGATCGCCTGGAACGACTGCCGCTGGGCGTAGAACAACTGGAAGTGATAGGTCTCAGCGTCCACGAGGCTCAGGCGGTCCAGGGCGATATACTGGGACGTGCTGTCCCCGATGCCGCCGATGTCCAGAACCAGCTTCCCGTCGATGAACAGCCACATGTCATCGGTTCCGTTGAACTCAACAAACTGGCCGGCACACTGCTGATAGACGAACTCGGCGTCGATGGCGTAGGTAAAGTAGTTGTTGTTGCTCTGGGCTTGGTTCCCCAACAACTGCCCATCGATCGGATGGAAGTCAGGGCTCAGGAAGGAGTAGACGCCCAATCCGTCCCGCGTGACGGTGATCCGGTGCACGCCGGAGACGTTCACCCCCGGCACGTCGTTGAACCACTCGTCGAACGTGGCCGCGGAGAGGATTCCGCCGCTACTGATGGAGCCGGCGACACCTTCCGTGTCGGCCAAACCATTGCCGCAGCCATCTAAGGAGGCACTGCTAGTGTCAAGATGGAATTCGGACGTGTTGCTCATGTCAACCGATTCGCCCACGAACGTACCAAAGAACTCGGCACTGTTGTTCAGGACTAACGACGCGTTGGGCGAAATCACCCTCGCACAGAGAAGAGCGGATTGATCTACCTCGATGTCGCTGGTGCCCAGGTTATAGATGGTGAAGGCGGCTGGGTCGCCGTTGAAGTTGACCTCCGCTTGATTCCGGAAGGATGTGGTCCCCTTGACGTACAGGCTCACCGAGGCGCCGGAAAGCAGTTCAAATACTGTCCCCTGGTTCCGAACCGTGAAATCCACCTCGCACAGAATGGTGACGTTGCCGTCAAACTGGAGCCGGTCCTGCGCGTCAACTATGAAGGTGTTGCAGTGGATGTCGCCGGTGATGACCGTGGTACTCCCGCTCGCGTAGACGACCTGATCGATCAGGGGCGGCAAACCCACAGGCTCGGTGAGCACCGGCATGGTTGAACC
>JACZXL010000111.1 GCA_022571635.1 Planctomycetota bacterium | reverse complement strand
TTGACCAGATCGTTGCCCGGGCTCGTGCGGCGCAACCGGCGTGGCGAGCGCTTGGTGCCGACCAGCGCGCTGCGACCATCGCACCGGCGGGCGCGCAGCTTATTGCCCGTGCCGATGAGCTGGGGCTGTTGCTCACGCGCGAGATGGGTAAACCGCTTCCCGAGGCCGTCGGTGAGATCAAGGACTGCGGCGAGAGTCTTGACGAAACCCTACGCGAGATCAACGAAGCGCTCCAGCCCGATCAGGTCGATGACGAGAAAGTCGCCTCGACGATCTATCACGATCCATTGGGCGTCTGCGCCGCGATCACGCCGTGGAACTTTCCGCTGGCGATGCCGCATTGGATGGTGATCCCCGCGCTGATGGCCGGCAACACCGTCGTACTCAAGCCGTCCGAAGAAACACCGCTGATCGCGCAAGCGTACGTCGATCTGCTCAACGAGTTTCTACCGGCCGATGTGTTGCAGAGCGTCCACGGGGCCGACGACCAAGGCAAAGCGCTCGTGCAATCGAACGTGGACATGATCGCGTTCACCGGTTCCCGTGCAACGGGCAAGCACATTCTCGGCTCGGCCAGCGCCTCGCTCAAGCGCGTCATTCTCGAATTGGGCGGGAAGGACCCCTTGGTCGTGCTGGATGATGCCGACATCAAGGCCGCGGCGAAGTTTGCCGTCAACAATAGTTTCCGAAACGCCGGGCAGGTCTGCGTCAGCACCGAGCGCATCTACGTGGCTGAGAAGATCGCCGATGCGTTTGAGCGCGAAGTCGTGCAGTTGGCAGGCGATCTCAAGACCGGCGATGGCATGGAGGACAATGTCAGCGTTGGCCCGATGATCAACGACACCCAACGCGAGCATGTCCTGACGCAGATTCGCGCCGCGGTGAACCAAGGGGCGCACGTTGCCTTCGGGGGCGCCGATCATCCCGAGCACTTCATTTTGCCCACGGTTCTCACCAACGTCACCCACGATATGAACATCATGTGCGACGAAACCTTCGGCCCGGTCGCCTGCATTGAGCGGTTTACTGACGCTGATGAAGCGATCAGGCTTGCCAACGATACGCCCTATGGACTCGGCGCGGTCGTCTTCGGTGGCGATGAGAAGCGGACAGCCGATGTCGCCCGACGCCTCGACGCCGGGATGATCGGCATCAACAAGGGCTGCGGCGGCGCGTCCGGCTCACCCTGGGTCGGCGCTAAACAAAGCGGCTTCGGTTACCACTCCGGCAAACAGGGGCATCGACAATTCACCCAGCCGCGCGTCGTGAGCGTGCGGAAATAGGCGTTTCGCCGTCGGACTTGACGCGACGCGCTCTTGCTATTGAGTTATCATCATCAGGCCTATTCAAGGGGGTGATTCATGACGGCCACCGACGATTGGACTCCCGCGATCGGCCTGCGACGCGTTCTTGTCACCGTTATCTGGCGATCGTTGATCTGCCTACCGCTGTGGGCCGGGCTGGTGTGGTTCGCCACGCCCGGACTGAACTATGTGCCAATGCACTGGACGTGGTTTGCGCTGCTGGGGCTGCTTCTGTCGGTGCCCGGCGTTGCCGTGGGGTACGCACTGGCGCGCGGTCTGACAGATCGTGCTGGGCTCGTGAGCCCGGTGATCACAGTGATCGCGGGTGTCTTCGCCTGGGCCGTCGTGTATGGCGGGGTGGAGATTTCCAGCCAGTTTCGCCCGCTCCACGACTGGCGTAGCGGATTCGTCGTGATCGTCCCCGGCGTCTTCGCAACCTTGTGGATTGCCAAAGCGACGTTGCTTGAAGAGTGACAGCGACGCGCCAACCCCGTCGGGTCAAGCCCGACGGCGAAACGTTACAGCTCGACGACTTCCATGTCGGATTCCACGGTTTGGGCCTCCGGCGGGAGATGCACGTCGTCGACAAACTCACCTAGATCGTGAACGTCCGCCATCGCGCGCCGTGTTTGCTCCGCGTCATACACCACCGGTTCTTCGCCGGTTCGTTCAGCCTCGAAATCCAGTGCAATCTGCGCTTCGCTCTTGCAATAGTCAATCGGCATGATGGCGCGATCGAAGGCCTGCAAACGGTTGTTGACATTTTCGAACGTGCCGGCCTTCTCCGCCCACGTCGCCCCCGGAATGACGACATCCGCTCGTTCAGAAAGTGCGGTCGGCAGCGTATCGATGAGAATCACCGCCCGATCGGCCCGGTTTTCGAGCGCCTTGATGAAATCGTCCGTCACCCGATCGCTGGCGTAATTGCCTGTAATCAATAGCGTATCGATGTCCTTGTTGCTTCGCAGTCGGCCGAGGAACGCCTCGTAATCAAGCACGTTGGCGGAGAACTTCTCCAGCACCCGGCGCACGCCTCGGGCGTTGGGCGCCTTCTGGGCATACATGGTAAACCCGCCGGGGAACGTCTTGTCCTTGCCGTGGCGCGGGACGGGCCCGATGCTGAGGGTCACTTCGGCATCGTGCTCCAACGCATACCTCGCGAGCAGATACGCATCCTCGCAGGTCAACATCGGGCTGATCATCACCGCGATGTGCTTCGCCGCGTCGAGCAGCTCGTTCGTCTTCGCGTACGCCGACTCGTACGCCAGCGGCGCCTCGGTTCGCTCATACGGGTCCTCGCCGCGAATAGCCGGGAGCGTCAGGCGATTTTCATCGTGCACGAACTTCCATCCGTAGCGCACTTCGTCCGTGATCCACCACGTGTTGACGTCCATGTTCGTGCGCGGCCTGAGGCGATAGATCTTCCCCTGGTTGTGTTCAATCCAGATGTTGTCGCCGGAGCAGGTCAGGCCGTCGATCGACGGCGTGCTCTTGAGGTACCACACGCGCTGCTGGAAGAGAAAGTCCTTGTCGAGCAGCGCACCGACCGGGCAGATGTCGATCACATTGGCGCTGAGCTCGTTGTCCAGGGCCAGGCCGGGGAAGACGTCGATCTGCTCGTGTGCAGCGCGACCTTGCACAAGAAGCTCGTTTGTGCCGGTGACCTCCTGCGCGAACCGCACGCAGCGCGTACACATAATGCAGCGGTCGGCATACAACAGCACGTGCGGGCCGAGGTCTTTCTTGAGTTGCTTGATCTTGGGCTCTTGGAAGCGCGACACCCCCCGGCCGTACTGGTAGGCGTAATCCTGCAGGTAGCACTCACCCGCCTGATCGCACACCGGGCAATCAACGGGATGGTTGATGAGCAGATACTCCATCACCGCCTTTTGATTTGCGATCGCCTTGGGGCTGTCGGTATATACGACCTGCCCCTCGCCGGCGGTGCTTTGACACGTCGGCAGAAGCTTGGGGATCGGCTCCAGCTTGTTGTCGTTGCGCGGGTTGGGCGCCCAGACCTCCGCCAGGCAGATACGGCAGTTGGCCACGATCGACAAACCCGGGTGATAGCAATAGTGGGGAATCTCGATCTCGTGGTCCAGGGCGACCTGCAGAATCACCTGCCCCGGCTCGAATTGGCAGACCTTGTCGTTGATAGTGATGGTCGGCATGGCGAATGAATCTCATCCTCGCCGGGGATCGGCGAGTTCGTGAATAGTATCACAAACTAGGGCGATGGCTCGGCGGCTCGTCCGGCGGGCGCCGAGCCGCCCGGACGCCCAGCCGACGAGCCGGTTAGCGACCAGCGCGAGGTCGCGCTCGGCGTCAAGGCTCTGCCGCGTTCAACTCCCAGCCTCGCCCCCAACCCCGTGCTCGAACTGTCCAGACCGCCGTGGCACCGGCGAGACGGGTAACCGCTAATGATCGATACAGCCCCGGCGGAATATGTCGCAACAGAGATTCTCTCGTTCTCACATTCTCAAGAATGTAAGAACAAGAATCGCTTGGACAGGCTCGATGGTGGCGACCGAGGGCATTGGAAAAGCCCACCTTGAGGCAAGCGACGAAAAGCTAGGCTCTGTCTGAAAAGTCGGTGGGACGGGCGTCTCGCGCGTCTGAGAGACCGTGGCGCACGGCCGAGACAGCCGTACCACCGCAAGCCCAGAGTTTTCCGACAGAGCCTAGCCGAGCTCGACTGCTTCGCCGGCGGCGACGAACAATACGACCATTCGCACCTGGGCGGGCTTCAAGGTCAATAACTCGGCCGCCGCGGCGCGATACGCTTCCAATTGTGGTCGATAGTGATCGGCTGTCGGCTGAGCTTGTTTAGGCGTGATCGCGTCCGTCTTGAAGTCGATCACCGTAGCCGACTGCGGCTTGTCGTCGATCGTTTCGATCTCCAGGCGATCGATCATGCCGCGTTGGATCGCACCATCAACAAGACGAACAAACGGCTGCTCGCGCAACACGCGCAGTGTGTTGGGATCGCGCCCGTTGAGCCCGAGCACTTTCTGAACCGCCGGTCGCTTGATCACGTGCGCAAACGATTCGAGCATCTGCCGGACCCACACGTCGCCGCGACGGGGGGCGGCGCGTTTGGCGATCGCGCGGAGGATTCGTTCATTTGGTTGCCAATCGTCGAGCCAGGTGATCTGTTCGAGCATCCCGTGCAACGCCGCCCCACGGTCCAGCGCCTCTTCATTCGGCAACCGCAGCGCCGAAGCCACGTCCGTCTCCGCCAGCGCCGAAGGACTGGCGATCGTCCCCGGCGCCGTGCGGCTCGACGGCGCGAGTCGCAGCTCAACGAGCTTCTCGGTGTCTTCGTCCGGCGCGACCTGCTTGGGTTGGGCGTCGTCGAGCCAATTCAAGTCTCCCTCAGAAAACGCGCACTGCTCAGGTTCGATCGCTGCCTCTGCAAGCGCACATCGCAACACGCTGGCCAAGCTCTTGGGGATCGTCTTGGATTTCTCGCTGGGCGGGTCGATGATGATGTGCAGTCCTCGTTTTGCCCGCGTGATCGCAACATACAGCAGCGACAAAGTCTCGCGGACCGTACGCTGACGATGTCGATCAAACATCGATTCCAAGTGCGGCGCGAAGGCGCGAGTCTCTTTCTTGACATAACGACAAATGCGCGTAATGGGACCGGTCTCGCCGTCGCGCTCGTACACCACCGCCGGGGTCGTCGGACCTGTCACGGACGCTTCCAGATCCGCCAGCACGACGATATCGAACTCGAGCCCCTTTGATTGGTGGATGGTCATCACTTGCACCGGCGCGGGGCGAGTTTCTTCGACGGTCACGCGCTGCACGAATCGCACAAAGTCCGCCGGCCGTAGCGTGCTGCGATCCTCGAATTGCCGGGATAGGTCGACGAGTTGATGGAGTCGCATGAGATCGCGTCGATCGCACGAAGCCGCCAACGCGCCAACCCACGATCCAAGCGTGGCGGTATATCCATCATCAAGCAACTGCCGGCGCACGGTTGCGGCGACATCGCGGCGCTGTTTCGCGCTGTCATATCGGTGCAACTGCACGAGCGTTGCAAGCGGTGATGCGGCGACGTTGAACGCCGCCGTCGTATCGTCCGGATGATCGGCCAGTTGCAATAGATCGAGCACTGTATTGACAGCCGGCGCATCGGTTAACGTTCCACGTCCTCGCCCGCCCACCGCGATGTTGTGACCGCTCGGTCCAAGCTCGAAACGAAGTCTCGCCACCGCTTCATTCTTGCGCGTCAACACCGCAATATCGAGCTGGGGATTGCGCTTGTGCAGCTTCGCGACGAGACCCGCAGCATATCTCAAACGAACGGTTTGTTGGCTGGCATCCTTCTCGGCCCGCGGCGCCACGAGCAGCTCAGCGTACCCCGACAAATCGGTCTTATCGGTAGTGTGGATCTTGAAACCATCAGACCATTTCTTGACGACCGTCGGATGCTCACTGAGCGCCTCGTTCGTATCCAGTGAGCCGAAGACAGTATTCACCACATTGATAATGACCGGGGCGGATCGATAGCTCTTCTTGAGCGTCTCGTCGCGTATCGCGCTGCGGCCGTCGGGTCCCATCAGGAGCTTGTGTAACTCCTCCAAAACTTCCGGCGCTGCATCCCGCCAACCATAAATCGATTGTTTGACGTCGCCCACGCAAAGGAATGTGCGCTCCGGCGGCTCCCAACTCACCATTTCCCGTACGATCGGCTCAAGTCCGCGCCACTGCGAAATGCTCGTATCCTGAAACTCATCGAGCAGCAGGTGATGCAGCGTGGCGTCGAGGCGAAAACAGATTACGTCCATCGTGCCGATGTCATCCGCTCGGCGCATCGCGGTTGTCACGTCGTCGAAGGTCATCGCCCCGGCCCGATGTTTGACCTGCTCGTAGTAAGTATGAAACACACTCAGCAGTTCACGTGACGCCACCGTCTCATCATGAAGCCGGCCGACGAGGACCGCCTTGGCGTGATTCGTGAGTGGTCGATAGAGGCTGACGAGTTGCGGATCGAGTTCTTTCTTGTAGAAAGTTAGTTCGTCGTTGGCGACCTTCGCTGCAATTCCTCCTTTGATGAAGCGGGGCCAATCGTGAGCGCGCGCTTGCACCAAGTCGGTGTGCCGGGCCTTGTGCAGCCTTTTATCTGTTTCCTGAATCTCGTAGCGTTCAAGCGCTTCAATCGCCTCGACGAGTTTGGGCAGCGCCAACTTGCCTGGTAGTGTCCCCACGCACTCCCACGCTGCATAATCCGCTTCGCGAAACAGGTTGTAGAGCGGGCGAAGCGTGCGGTCGATCGCGGCCATGACGGAACGATCCGAAGCGCCCTGTGTCAACAACCGCAGGAGGTCGACGAGCTTCTGCGGATCACGCTCGTCGAGCATCAGGCGAATCGCCTCGGCTCGAAGGTGCGCGATCTGATCTTCATCGACGATGTCGCTGCCTGGAGGGATACCCAACTCCAAGGCGAACGAGCGCACGATGGAGCCGTTGAAACTGTCGAGCGTACGAACTTGCAATCGGTGCAGGTTGTTGGTGAGTTGAAAAAGCAAGTCGAGCGATTCGTCACTGGTGAGCGTTGACGCCTTGAGTCGCTCGGCGAGCTTTTCACGCGCCTCTTCATTCGCCGCCGCTTCAGCAACGGTGTGCAGCAGTTTCCTTCGTATATCACCAGCGGCAGCGCGCGTGAAAGTTGTCGCAAGGATCGAACTGACCGGGCGATCCTCCCGAAGTAATCGCAAGTAGCGCGTTATGATCTGATACGTCTTGCCTGAACCGGCCGAGGCAAGGATGCGCACATGATCGAGCTGTTCCGTCGTTGCGGTGCTCATGTGTTCTCACCGCCTTGCGCATCGGCGACGAACGCGGTGGTTTGGCAAATTCGCGCAAAGTCGTCATATGATTTGCCCAGATCATGGTTCATCTCAAAGGCGCCTTGACGGATCTTCGTCAGAACCATCCGGGCCGTCTCAATGGCCTCTTTGAGTTGATCTTTGTTCCACAGGGCAGGTCGCACCTCAACCCCGGCCGGATCCTTCGGCATGGTGAAGTAAGCAAGACAGACGCTGCCGTCGATGCCGTGCTGAGCAGCGAGGTGTTGATACAGCGGCAACTGCACGTCAATCCATTCGCCGCCGAAGAAGTTCTTTCCGCGATGAGCCTTGTCGGGCGTTTTCGCCGACTCGCTCGTTTTGTAGTCGATGATGCACCACTCGTTGGTCTTCTCGTGTCGGTCGATTCGATCGATCCGCCCGGTGATTCGCATCGGACTCTCGCCGGGAACTTCCAGCACGCTTGACGACGGCAGTTCGTACTCGCATCGCTCGATCTTCCAACCCTCCGCTCGACGCTGGGCTTGATATTCAGCGAATCGCTCCAAGCGCTGGCGAAGCCGCGACACCTGCACCCGCACGGCCGGCATCGGATGCTCGCCGTAGCGATGTTCAACGAGCGTTTGAAGAGTCGACTCAAGGAACGAGGCAATGCGGTTGGCGTCATGAGAATCGGCAATCTCATTTGTCTCGCCGAACATCCGCAACACCTGGTGCGCCAAGCTGCCGAACTGCCCCGCATCCAACTCAGCCGCATCGTCAGCTCGCCCGGTGAGTTTCATGAGCCTTCTCAGGGCAAATCGATACGGGCAGAGCAGATATTCGCGAAACCATGTCACCGGTATCGAGTCGGGAACATCGAGATCCGTCGGCAGATGGGGGGTATCGAAACGTGAGACCTCAGCGGGCGCATCGACGCCGATCGGATGCACCCAAGGCCGCATCTCGGGCGCACCGCACAGTGCCTGAACACGCTCGGCCAGCTGTGAACGCGGGCAGGCCAGAAGCAGTCGACTTGGCGCTAACGGCTCGTCATCGTCGGTGCGGCGGTTGAGAATGATGGTCACATCTTGTCGACTGTTCAACAGCGCCTTGAGAATGTAGGCATCGCGCGCGTAGCGGCGCGTGTTGTCGGTCATTCCCAGCGCTCGGCGCAGCGCATCGGGCAGAAACGCATCGGCGGTGAGCGACTGAGGAACGCATCCCTCGGTGAATCCTGTCACAACGAGCGCGGGCGCTGTGTCCAGATGAAGCTCCAACCACCCGAGCATTTCGATTTGACCGGGGCGTGGATCCTGCGGTATTCGCCGTGCCCCAGCCTGTGCCAGCAACAGACGCAGCGCCGTCGGTCCGTCGATGTCCGGGCACAACTGCGGCGCGGTTGAGGCGAGATCCGCACACACATCACGAAGCACCGAACAGGCTTCAATGAGGGCCGAGTCTGTCCGGTCCTTTGAATCCTTCTCGTCCTTGATGTACACCGTGCCCAGCACCTCCAATGCCCCGCGGCTCCAATGCCGTATTGGGTGCGGCGTCGCATCACTCAGCGGTGAGAACAGTTCGTTCACTGCGTCATAGGCGATCGAAAGCTGTTTCTGCTGTGCTGGGGATCCCAGCCATGTGCCGGTGCACTTCCCTTGGAGGTAGTCGCCAAAGTAGTTATCGAGGATGGTCTGCCAGCACTCGATCGCGCTCGCGGTCGCATCATCGTTCGATGATGTCGCGCCGTTTCTCGCCGTAAACCAAGCTTCAAGATCGGGGTGGCGCAGCAGGGCCGCCAGATGCGCGAATCGTCGTTCAGTGAGCCAGTCCGCCCCGGCCTGCCATAATCCAAATGCAGCGCTGCGGCTCAGCGGTTCGCCCGCCGGATTATGAAGTATGACACCCGCCCAACGACCTGCCTGGGCGAGCACCGGAACCTGTGATTCATCGCCGAGACCGATCGTGATGTCTTGAGCTGCGTACCGGCCGTGATGGGCTGCAATTGCTCGCAGCACAGCTTGGGCCTGATCGGCCGGACGGTCCGCCATGACGATTTGCTCGTCATCGATATCGATCGTCGTATGTTCCCAAGCCGAAGGTTGCACGCAGCCAAACTCGTCGAAGTGATCGGCGAGCTCTTGCGGGGCGTGGATCAAAGCCGTGATCGGATCGGCGACGGTGTTCAGCACCGTCCGCTGCGTAGCGTTTAGATCGAGCACGCCGATCAAGACGATGAGCCGGTCGCTTGGCCCGGTGGCGTGTTTGATCGCATCGGCCCGCGCTTGGTGAGGATCCACTAACCCTGCCTCGGTCAGCGCGGCGCAGTATGCGGCGTGGAGTTCGTGCAACGCTCCCCAGCGATCAGCCTCGCCCTCCATGCTCATGGTCAGGGCCTGATCGGCGACATCAGCGAACGAGAGTTCTTCGCCGGCCAATTCTTCGTGCAAGCGGGCGATCGTTTGAGCCAGGTGGTGCCAATCGAGAAAGGCGCTCTCGTCCGGCGGATGCGGCAACAGCGGGCCAAGCGTCGCCGGGCTTGCGGTCCGCAGCGCGTTGATCCAAGCCAGTATCTGCTCAAAGCTCGTGGCCGTGGCCGCTTCTCGATGCGGGGCGAGCACGTCGACCATCTGCCCCGGCGTATGTACTTGGGGTGGTACGAGCCTGAGTCGTGTACTTTCACAATGCTCCAGCAGCTGCGCCAGGAGCAGGCGTCCAGCCCGTTGCCCCGGCAATACGCATACGACCTTCCTCAGATCGCACAGCCCCGCCTCGCCGCGCTGAACCTGTTCGATCAGCCAACGCGCTGCCAACGGCAGAGCCGGGCCTGACCAGTCCAACCATTCTCGACGAATCTCGCCCACGCTGCCCTCACTCGATCCGGCCTTCGGCGACCTCCGCCTCGCGGATGCATGGCACTGTAGCCGCCGCAACTGAGCCTGGGCCAACGACGGTCGCGTTGCTCGGGGCAGGGTCCGGCGGGTGATTCACCAGCGGCAGCTTTCGGGCACGTTTTGCCGGTTTTTGGTTGGCGATCGCCTCGCCCTGTGGTATGGTGATGCGTGCCAAGGAGCGTGGGAACACAACGTTCCTCCGGCAACTGACAGGACTGGGTCGCCTGTGGGGGCAGACCTAGTCCTGTTTTTCTACTTTTGGCTGGAATGGTCCGCGGACGCTGATCCGCTGATCGTTCGGCATTGCATCACCACCGCCCCTTCTTCACAGCGAACCGCCACCAGGCGTACGATTCGCCCGTCCGCCAGCGTTGCCACCGGATCGAGCGATCGCCCCCCAAGCAGCCATTGCATCGCGACCTGAACCTCCGGGTTGTTGACGAATCCGCTCGGTGCGGCTTCTTTGAGCCGAGCCATCACTTCGCCAATGGGCTTGCCAGGCAGCGAAAGCTTCCCGAGCGAAACTTGGTCGACCACCAGCCGCAATTGATCGGCCACAATCGTCGGCACCAATCGCACGGCCACGAATCGCTGTCGACCATTCCCGGCCAGCTCGATCGCTACGGTCACACTACCGGGCTCGAACCGCACCTGTGGCTGGCCAAACCCAGCCGGCCAATCCAGTTCCTGTGCATGGGCCAGCCATGATGGAAGTCGCGATGCCAGCCAGGCGTTGACGTGGCGATCGTGAATCCGGACGGACCACGGCTCATCGTCGGCTCGCACCGTGTGGGCTTGTTCTATAAGCCTGTATTCGATCTGCTGGGCTATCTCAGCCACGCGCTCATCAGCCGCCTCCGGTGGCGCCCACCACGTCGGTTTCTGCCACGAGAGCTGCCACACGAGAACTGCTGCCGCCAGAAGCCCAAGCACACCCAGGGTCAGAATCACTCTGCGCGTTCGTCTTCGTCGTTTTCGTCGGGACATCAGCTCCCGGAAGTCTATATCAATTCGCCGCTGAGCAACTTGTGGCTCAGAGGCTGGCGCGCGGGGACAAATCTGTGCGCGCTGTGGACCCTGAAAACCACAGAATAAAAATTCATCTGATCGTTGATTGGCGCACGCTATGAAGGTTTTGCGCGTGCGGGATCGGCAAACGGCGATCGTGGGGCGCGCTAGGATCGCCGCGCCCGCGCAAACGATCG
>JACZXL010000110.1 GCA_022571635.1 Planctomycetota bacterium | reverse complement strand
TGGAGGCAACTCAGGCGGTAATTCCGGGGGTTCCGGGCAGGGCGGTTCGGATGAAAGCTCTAATGGCGGTCAAGGTGGCGGTCAAGGTGGCGGCCAGCCGAAGGTCACGATCTGCCATATCCCACCCGGCAATCCCGCAAACGCACACACGATTACAATTGGCGCACCAGCCGTCGGACCGCACATTCGACATCATGGAGACACGCTCGGCGCATGTGAGGTTCCACCAGGAAATGGCGGAAATGGCGGAGGTAATGGTGGTCCCGGTCCGCGGCGAATTCCGCCGACTGTGATAACGACGGGGTTGAATCTCGCCGAAGGGCTGCCGGACGGGTTGCCTAGGTTCAAAGATCACGTCCCGCTCGATCCGTTCGCCCTTCGACCGATGGCAAGACTGGCCATCTACATGCGATCGCTGAGGCCCGACGAGCTACAGGCAACGGTCGAAGGTCGTGAACTGTACGACGACACGCGTAGCCTGACTGGTGTGCAACCCCAGCAATCTGAGATTGCGACCAATCGCTTGCGTCGCGACTCCGTGATCGAAGCGTTGAATCTATACATGGCGTTGTTCTTGCCGGATTTCTCAACGGATGAGCTTGATCAGCTGGCCGAGGCCGAAGATCAAAGCGAACACATCCGAGCGGCGATCGACGCAGCGTGGCAGCGTTATCTCGCCACCGCCGAGGGGCAACCCGATGCGGCCGGATTCCGCGTGTATCTCGAGGCCACGCCGGATGAGGACGAGTGTCGCACGTACATCAACGGCCTGCACGGGTTATTCGCTGAGATCAGAATCATGGGCGTGACTCCGGCCGAAATGGCGGCCAGCAAGCAGCACCTGCTCAGCCCCATCACGCCTTCGAATATGGGTCGAGATCAGCTGGAGCAGACCATCGACCTCGAAACGGCTGGCTGAGCTGGAATAGGTCTCGAAGCGCGTAACGTGCAATAGCTCTGTCTCACACAGTTGGTTCGGTTTGTGAGGACTAGAGACGCGTTAGTGATCTCAGAATACTTCGGGCGATTCATGTGGCCGACTGCTTGCTGACGGCAGTCGGTCACTTTCATGCGCGGCCTAGGCGGGAGGTGCGACCTCCGTATTTAGGCAACCGGAGGTCAGACGGTCATAACTCGACACCTGGCAGTACCTTTCGGATTCGCGGGGCGCGCGGGACGGGCGGGCAATCTCGATCTGATTGCGGATCTGATGCACACAGTGAGCGGCGGCGGACGCAATGTCCCAGCCAACAGAACCGCAATCACTCGACGATCCATCCCCGCTTCCCCTCTTATCCGCCTTGCCTGAACTACCCGTGTCTCGTCGCCCAGGGAAATCCCTCAACGCTGTCCCAAGCCCGGCGATGTTCATCGGGATGCGCCGCGTCATAGGCGTGCGTGACGTAGTACAACAAGCCGGCCGAGTCCGGACCGACCGTCGCGGCCCCGTGCCACAGCGGCGGCGGAATGATCAACACCCCGGGGTTCCGATTGCCGAACACGCACATCCACGCCACGCCGTCCGACTCGCGCCACATGCCCGCCTTGATGTGGCCGATGGCGCAGATCCAGAAGTCCGTCTGCTTGTCGTGTCGATGCCACGCCTTGACCACACCGGGATATTGCATCGAGAAATTAATCTGCCCTTGTTCGCTCATCGCACCGGCCAACAGATTCATCAACGACCAGCCGCGGTCATCGGCGTAGGGGCTGATGGGGACGAACACGGGCTCGAGCTCGGCCTCGGCGCGCTGCTGCGCTTCATCCCACGACACGGTAAGGGTCATCGGCTTGCGAACCTCAAGGGCCATCGTTACCTCGTCTGAAGCAAGTACGTGCGAGATTGAGTCGAGACACTCCGTCGCAGTGCGATCACGCCCAAAGGCGCGATGACTGGTCTGGACCGCCAGAGAATCATCGGCCGACCCCGCCCGGAGCCGTAGCGCAAGCCACTGTGAACACGAGCCCTAGGGCCAAACACGAGCGACCGGCGGGACCCGGCCAGGGCCAACCTACCACAAGAGCGACCCATTGTAACGGCGGGTGTCGATGGGTGACCGGGTGAGGTCCGAGAAGCTGCGCCGTCAAAGGCCGGGCCGCCGACGGCGTGGATATGATCCTGGGACTCGATCGTGATCGCGAGCGATCATCATCTCGCCCCGAGCGCCCACGCCGTCGCTCGTCGTGACCCCCTTCACCCCAACCGAGGCATCGACATGACAGGCTCAGTTCGCGGCAAGATCGGCATGGTTCTCTGTCGCATCGTGGTCCCCGCCTGGGTGCTGACCGGCGCGATCTTCAAGTTGCTGTCGGGCACGCCTGCAACCTTGCCAACGATATTCCAGGATCTTGCCAAGGATATGGGCGTGCCGATGGACCCGTTGCTCTACACGCTGATCGCGCTGGAATTGTTCGCGATCGGCGTGATGGTG
Organism: Planctomycetota bacterium; assembly: GCA_022571635.1. GTDB lineage: Bacteria > Planctomycetota > Phycisphaerae > Phycisphaerales > SM1A02 > JADFNO01. Next base: position 8,828 of record JACZXL010000110.1, on the reverse strand, counting down.
TTGGTGGGTCGCTTTGCGCGTTTGATGGCCGGCTTCATGCTGGGAAGTTTCTGCCTCATCCTCATCGGCGAGATGATCAATAACGCGGCCAGTTGCGGATGCTTCGGCGGCAAGATCGACATCAAGCCGTGGCAGATGTTGGTGGTGGACGGGACGCTGCTGCTGGGCGTGATTTTCCTCGGTGCGAAACGCCCAAAGACCAAGACGACGGGCATGACAGCGCCGGCGGTCATGGGGCTTGTGCTGTTGATCCTTGGATTCGGCGTGAGCTTCGGCGCGAAGTTCCTGTTGCATCCGCCCAAAAAGCAGGAGGTGATCCAGAACGGGGGCAACGTCGATAAAACGATTAACCCACATCCGATGGACTTGCCGGCAAATTGGTATTTCGACGATATTGGCAGTCTTGTCGGGAAACCGTGGCGTGAGTTAGAGATCTTCAAGTTGATGCCGCGGTGGCCAAGCGATATGGATGGCGAGAAGCGCTACGTCGTGTTCTACAGCCGAACCTGTGATCACTGTGAGGAGATGTTCCTGTACGACTTGACCGATCCGGCGCTGGGATCGATGGTCACGGCGATTCAGATGCCCGACACCGCCGACACCCTCATGCCTGATAATGCGTGGGAGATGCCGGACACGGAATGTGAGCTCATGGAGCTTCCGCTGGGTTGCGATTGGGTCCTCTCACCTCCGGCCACCTTGCGGATCGAGAACGGCATCGTCACCTGCGGCACCGAAGGCGACCACACCCAGTGCATGGAACTCGACGAATAGACGCCTAAGCCCTCGCCCCCACTTCGCTATCCCCCCACATTACCGTAAACGGGGTCGGGAGTCGTTTTTGGATGGAGGGGCGCTCAGAAAAACCTCCAGAAAGGGGTTCGGGACCCCGCTTCTTGGACCTCGCCGCCTTCGCGATGCTTGAGGGAAACCTGCAGATCAGCCTCACCGCAACCGCCAGCCGACAACGCCACACCCCTTATTCCCACAAAAGGGGTCGGGAGTCGTTTCCGGGAAGACGGAGGTGTCGAGCATGTGCGCTTGTTGCTTGTAATACGAATCCCAATCGATTCTCAGGCGTTGCCCGGGTGCCATGCTTCATTCCCGACGCGTCGGGATGAAGCATGCTTTGCCTTATCGGGTCAAAGCATGCCACCCGCCCACGGATCAATTGCAATGCGTGTAAGGTCTTCGGCATCAGGTTACAGGCGTGTTGCGGCCGGCCCCGATCAATCCTCGGGGGGCCGTGCGCTCGGGCGGGACCGCTCCAGCTCGTTGGCGGCATCGAGCAAGATCCACGCACTCAGCGGCTCCGGCTGACCCGTCGTGACGAGACAATTGTGCAGCAAAGTCTCAGCGTAGTGCCGGCACTCGGGGGTATCCGCCAGCAGAAACACATGGAGCGCCCAGGGACGGTTGGTCGCGTTATCGGGCTGGGTGTTCTGCACGTGCCAGTCGCGCACGACCTCGACGCGCGTGGCCCAATCGTCGCGGCGGCGATCCCGAGCCAGCCGCCACAGCGCGTGCAGCCCGCAAAGCTCCGCCTCGGTCCACACCTCGATGGTCTTGAAACGTCCCTGCGGCCATAACGGCCCCGCCGTCGATCCGCTGAGCAACGCATCGACATCAAGACGCGCGCCAGCCAGGGCCCACCACAGCCCGACATCAGCCACAGGCGGTGGATGCGGCGCCGTATCAGTCCCGCCCTGGTCATCACCAACGACCAACCCAAACGGCTGCGCGATCGGACCGGGTCCCGTAGGCGGGGCCTGACCAGCGCCGGGTCGGGCGACACAGCGCAGGTGGGCGACCCACTTATCCACAATCACCCTGCTCATCACGATCCACTATTGCCCCAATTCCGTGCTGTGACAAGCCTGTCTCTCCCGGCCGGCGGTTCGGCGCGATTTTGCTTGGGAATGTTCGACGTTGGTGGTAGGCTTGTTCTAGGAGAATGTTGCAAAAAGCCAAGACGCTTGATCCGGGGTTGATGGTGCGCCGATGCGTCGCCTGCGGCTACGACGGGGCGCTTCTTCGCGGCGGCCACGCCGAGATTTGCGCCCGGTGCGGATGCAACCTCCTCAAGCGACCAGCCCGCAGCTACGCGGAGATGGAGGGGCTGCTGGGTCAACCCATGACGCTGGACGAACCGCTGTCAAGCCCGAGGTGTCAAGAGCGGCTCATCCACCGCTGGATCACGTTCCTGTTCCTTACGGCCATCGGCTTCATCGCGCTGCTCTACCTCGCCACCGCGACCTTTTCCGTGTGACACATCTCTGGCACCGCGCCGTACAACGCCAGGTGGCCAACGGCGGGATCGTGCCTTGCGTCAATCGGCGGGTACACTGTCGATTGTTCTGGGCGCGCAAAGGAGACCCCACATGAGCCTGCCCCTGGCTCCGGTCATCGAACGAATCAACGCCGACCTCGACGACGCGGTGCAGCGGCTGTTCGCGCTGTTGCGAATCCCGAGCATCAGCACGGACTCGGCCTATGACAACGACGTGAAGCGCGCGGCGCAGATGCTCGTGGACGATCTGGCGGGCATCGGCTTCGACGCCAAACTGCACGAGACGACGGGTCATCCGATGGTAATCGCCCGACACGCCGGGCCCGGGTCGGACGACGTGCCGCACGTGTTGTACTACGGTCATTACGACGTTCAGCCGGCCGACCCGTTGGAGCAGTGGGACAGCCCGCCGTTTGAGCCGGTGCTGGTTGACGGTGAGCACGGCAAGCGCATTCTCGCCCGCGGGGCGGTGGACGACAAGGGGCAAATGATGACGTTCATCGAAGCGTTCCGCGCGTACCAGGCGGTGCACGGATCGCTGCCGATCAAGGTCACGATCCTCCTGGAAGGCGAGGAGGAATCGGGCAGCCCGAGTCTCGATCCGTTCTTGGAAGCGAACAAGGAAATGCTCGCGGCTGATGTCTGTGTCGTGTGCGACACGGGCATGTGGGATATCGACACGCCGGCCATCACCTACATGCTGCGCGGACTGATGTATGTGGAGGCGACGTTGCGCGGTCCGAGCCACGATCTTCACTCAGGCATGTACGGCGGGGCGGTGGTGAACCCGATCAACGAGCTGACGAGGATTCTCGGCCAACTGCACGACGAGCGCGGCGTCGTACAAATCCCCGGGTTCTATGACGACGTACGCGAACTTGATGAAGCGGAAGCGCGACAGTGGGCGCAACTGGGGTTCGACGAATCCGCGTTTCTTAGCAGCGCCGGGCTCAAGACGCCTGTTGGTGAAGTCAATCGATCGACACTTGAGCGCACGTGGTCGCGCCCCACCTGCGATATCAACGGAATCTTCGGCGGCTATACGGGCAAAGGCGCTAAGACGGTGATCGGGGCCGAGGCGAGCGCGAAAGTGAGCTGCCGGCTCGTGCCGGATCAACAGCCTCAGAAGATTTACGACGGACTGAAACAGTTTCTCAACGAGCGCACGCCCCCGGATTGCCGCTGGGAGGTCGTTTCGCACGGGATGAGTCCAGCGATTCGCGTGCCCACCGATTCGCCGTATCTGCGGGCGGCCATGACCGGATTGGCCGAGACGTATGGGAAGCAAGCGGTGCTCATCGGCTGCGGTGGATCGATACCGGTGGTCGGCTCGATTCAGCGGATCCTCGGGTTCGACTCGCTGCTGGTGGGGTTCGGACTTGATGACGATCGCCTGCACTCGCCCAACGAGAAGTTCGAGCTGCGCTGCTTTGAGATGGGAATCAAATCACACGCGGCGATCATGTCCCAACTTGCCAGCGTGTCTCGGCAACGAACAGCGCCGACCGAAGCGGCCGTCCGCTAGAGCGGCGGGTGCGCCGGCGGCCCGACCTCATTCACGCGGCTTGAGCGGAGTCGGTTGCGACGTGCTCGGCATCGGGCTCGGCGCCGGGCTCAGCGTCGGGCTCAGCGTCGGGCTCAGCATCGGGCTCGGCATCGGACTCGGCATCGGGCTCGGCATCGGGCTCGGGGGGACTGTCTACGATCGCATCGGTCTCGGCTGATTCAGCCGAGGCGGGCATCGGCGACGGCGAGTCGATCATCTCCGGACGACCCGCAGCCGGGTTCGCTTGATAGGGGTCTTGCGCCTCGACCTCGTCGATCTGGTGTGCCAGCTTGTCGCGCAATTTCTTCGCGCCGGCGACGACCCGAATGAACTCCAGCTCGTAGCGGAGGACGTTGGCGATGACCCCCAGACAAGCCAGAACGGTGATGGCGGCGATGAATCCGACGCCGAGCCAGACGTCATTGGATAGGGACGCGGCGAGCATGTGGGCAGGATCGGCTGGCGGTCGGGGCAACTTTACCCGGGCCCAGCTTGCCCCACGGCACGTCCGGGACGCCGTACGGCGCAAATAACGGCTCAACCGGGCCAAAGAGTATCACCTCGGGTTGAGCGGCCGGGACTTGGGGATACAGTTTGGGTGGTGATTGTCCGCCGATTCCTTTTTCCGGCACTCTTGGCCTTGGCCGCCATCGCGTCCACGGCTGCCGCCCAGTCCAGTGACGTGACGGTTGAGTTGGATCAGTTCGGCGTCGGGTCGTGGTTTCGGCCCGGCGGCATCACCGCGATCCGGTTGAAGCTGACAAGCTCGCTGGACGAACCGACGCAGTGCTGGGTGCAGTGGGAGGTGCCCAACGCCGAGGGCGACCCAGCCGAGTACGGGCGATCACTGCCGCTGACGCCCGGCACGCCGGCGTTCATGTGGCTCTACGCGACGCTGTCGGCAAAGACCGGACTCAACGACACCTGGACGGTGCGCGTCTTCGAGGAGAACGACGGCAAGCGGGGAGGCGAGATCGGCGGGACGCGGATCAGTCCGAGTCTTGTGAGCGCGCAACGGGTCGGCGCGAACGTGGGGATGATCGCGGTCGTCGGCCGGGCCGTGATGAAGCTGGACGATTACATGAACCCTACGGCGCAGCTGGCCAACCCGCCGGGCGCGCACGAGCAGACGCTGATCGTTGCGGGGATTCGGCCGGATCGGCTGCCGGACCGCTGGGACGGATTGCGGGCGTTCGAGGCGGTGGTGTGGTCGGACGCGTTACCACAGGAGCTGCGGGCCAACACCGCCGCTGCATTGGCGGAATACATCCGACGAGGCGGGCACCTGATCATCGCGCTTCCGTCGGCGGGCAATCCCTGGGCGCTGGGCCGCGGCGGGGTGACCGACCTGGACCCCTTGCTCCCCCAGCACGCGCCGCGCAAGGACGAGGCCGTGCCTATAACCGAACTACTGCCGGTCATCTCCAAGTCCGATCGGGCGCTGCGGGACTTCGAGGTGAGTATTCGCGTGTTCAAGGAGATCGGCTCGACCTTCGATGCCCTGGACAACTACTACGAACCGCTGATCGCCCTGCCGGACGGGCGCGTCGTCGTCATTCAGCGCACGTACGGTCACGGTCGGATCACGATCATCGGCCTTGATCTGGCGTCGCAACGGCTGGCGAGCATGGGGCTTCCCGAGGCTGATGTCTTTTGGAATCGCGTGCTGGGGCGGCGGTCGGACACGCCCCGTGCCCGCGAATTGGCGGCAATGAAAGATCAGGACCGATTGGCGCGCCGCGGCGGCGACCATCGGCGGATCGGCGACGGTCGGCTGTTGGCGGATCAACTTTCCAAGACGGGCAACCCCGGGACGGGGATACTCGCCGCATTCATGCTGTTCATCGCCTACTTCGTGCTGGCGGGTCCGTTGGGGTTCTTCGTCCTGAAGCAGCGGGGTCTGACGCGACACAGTTGGCTTGTGTTCGCCGCCACCGCCGCCCTGTTCACCGCCGTGGCCTGGGCTGGTGTCGGTCTGCTGCGCGAGCACAATATCGAACTGAGACACGTCACCGTCCTGGATTACATCGCTCGCCCCGCCGACGGCCAACGGCCGGATGAGCTCCACCTGCAGCGCGCCGCCGGGTGGTTTTCACTGTACGTCCCCAGTTACAAACCGCCGCGCGTCTCCATCGACTCCGACCCGCAGCAACGCGACCTGCTGCTGACGTGGTCGGCCCCCGAACAGGACCCGCAACGATTCCCCAACGTCGCGCCGTACCGCATCGACGTCGGCAAGACGCCGGCTGACTACAAGATCCCCGCTCGCGCCAGCGTCTCGCAGATGTATGCAAGCTGGCTCGGGGCGCTGGACCCGCAATGGGGCGGGATGATCCGGGTCGATCCCAATGATCCGGTGCGCGTTCAGAGGGACGCGCGGGGCGAGCGCGATGATCGGCTCGTGGGAAGCCTCATTCATGACCTCCCCGGTACTCTGGAAAACGTGCTGATCGTGTGGGTGACCAACAACCGCCTTGCACCCCGCCGATGGGCCAAAGACGGCGATACGGAGCTCGCCTGGGTGCCGGCCTTACGATCGGGCCAGGCTCTGAACATCGGGCATATGTGGGCCATCGGCCCCTGGGCGCCGCAAGCACCGTTGTCGTTCAGCACAGAAAAGATGAGACCCTCCGGGCAAACCGGGTTTGAGCGAAACACGCTACGGCGGTATATCGAGCAGTATGCGGGACAGGGTGGCTTTGCGGTGCCGGGAAGTCAGTCGCCGCTGAGAGACGAAGCCGTTCGGCGACATTTCGAGATGCTGAGCTTCTTTCATCAGATGACGCCGCCGAGGTATCATCGCCAAGGCGGGCGTGACCCAGATAAGAATCTGGTGCTGACGCGCCTCCTGGGGCGGGAGCTGGACCTCTCGGCCTGGTTGACGCGACCGTGTCTGATTGTGATGGGCCAGCTGCGGGACTCTCAATGCCCGATCCCCCTGCGCGTGGACGGCAACCCGCCCAACAGCTCGGGCCTGACGATCGTCCGCTGGATCTATCCGCTGCCGTTGGCTGAAGAGGAACTGACAAACAAGCCGCCCGAAGAATAGGATGGTACGAACCCGTACGATGGCCTCCTCGTACGGAAACCGCATCGGGGCGCTGTGGGAACGATGACATGCCGATGATCGAGACGATCAACCTCACCAAGAAGTATGGCGAGTTGGTCGCACTGAACAATCTGAACCTCTCGATCGACGACGGCGCGTGCTACGGGTTCATCGGCCCCAACGGCGCCGGCAAGACCACCACCATCAAAATCCTCGCCACGTTGCTCAAGCCGACCTGGGGCGAGGCCCGGATCGACGGCCGGGTCGTCGGCTACCAGAACCCGCAGATCAGGCCGCTCATCGGATACGTGCCCGACTTCATGGGCGCGTACGAGGACATGGTGGTTCGTGAGTATCTGGAGTTCTTCGCCGCCTGTTACAACATCCACGGCAAGCAGCGCCTCCTGGTCGTAAGGGACGTGTTGGACCTCACCGATCTGAACTACAAGGCGAACACCGAGGTCAACGGTTTGAGCCGCGGCATGAAGCAGCGACTGTCGATCGCGCGCGTGTTGCTGCACGATCCGCGGGTGTTGCTGCTGGACGAGCCGGCGTCGGGCCTCGACCCACGCGCGCGAATTGAAATCCGCGAACTGCTCAAAGAGCTGCGGCGGATGGGCAAGACCATTCTCATCAGCTCACACATCCTGCACGAGCTGGCGGAATTGTGCGATCACATCGGCATCATCGAACAGGGCGAACTTCTGTTCTCCGGGCCGGTGCAGGACGTTCTCGCCAAGGCGAACATCGGCCAAGTCGTCCACATCATCGTTGACGACCGTGTTGAGGAGGCCGCGAAGCTGCTGGCCGAAGTCAACGGCATCATGACCGTCGACATCACGCACGAGAACGGCCAGGCCCGGCTGGATATCACGATCGATCCCAACAGCGGCCTGCCGATCTCGGACCTGCCCAATCGCCTCATCGCCCAGGGGTTCCGCCTCTCGTCGATGTACCAGGAGAAGGTGAACCTCGAGACCGCCTTCATGCGCTTGACCAAAGGCCTCGTGTCGTAATTCAATACGTGTTTCGCCCTCGTGTTTAGCCGTTGGGCTTGACCCAACGTTGAAACAACACACCGCTACACTTCATCAATGCCAACGCCGATCTTTGAACCCAAACCCATCGTGCTTGAAGGCGAGCACGTTCGTTTGGAGCCGATCGAACTTCGTCATGCTGCGGACCTGTATGAAGCGGGCAATGATGAAGCCATCTGGCGGTACAAATGGGTGCCGATGCCTCAGTCTTTGGATGAAGTTCGCCAATGGACCGAGGCCGTTACGCAATCCATGGCTAGTGGCAACGAAATCGCCTACGCCATCGTGAGCAAGACTGATCAACGCGCGATCGGTTCGACGCGGTACCTGGATATTCAGCCTGCACATCGAACGCTGGAAATCGGTTGGACGTGGATCGGCACGAAGTATCAGCGCACCGCGGTCAATACTGAATGCAAGTATCTGCTGCTCGGGCACGCGTTTGAGCAGCTCGGTGCGGTGCGCGTGCAACTCAAGACAGATGCGAGGAACGAACAGTCACAGCGAGCGATCGAGCGACTCGGCGCTGTCAAGGAAGGTGTGCTGCGCAAGTCGCACACAACACACACCGGCCACATCCGCGATTCGGTGTATTACAGCATCATCGATGACGAATGGCCGGCGGTGAAGCAACGGCTATTGGGGTTCTTGGCGCGCTCGGCTTCCTCGTCATAGCCGCGGGTGCATACCCGCGGGATGCAAAGGGAGGCAATAGGACGACCTCGCGAAACGCCCTTTGTCGCTACGTCGCTACGTCGCTTCTTTGTAAATCGCGCAGCCGATCACCGCCGCGATCGACATCTCCACGATCGACCATCCCAGGACGATTCCAAGAAGATCGAACGAGAACACGCCCATGAGACCGATGCTGACGTTGACCAAACCGTAGTACAGCAACCACACGAT
>JACZXL010000109.1 GCA_022571635.1 Planctomycetota bacterium | reverse complement strand
CGATCCTCGAAGTACCCGCCGCCTTGGGGTTTGGGTAACTGGGCGGTCCCGGACTTCGCGAAGATCCGGTATCGCTCGGACTGCGCGTTTCGGCCTGTTCCTTCGAGCATCACGTCGCGCAGGACTTCGCGCACCAGCTTCGCGATCTCGGGGGGAATCACCTGGTGGCGCACGGGGTATGTCTCGTCCTCGGTCGTCGCGGCGGTGATGCGAATTGCCGGCAATGTGCCGTCCCGGGCAAACACACTGAACGCCCGAACCATCTGCACCGGCGTTACCGCGATTTCGTGCCCGACCGGCACCGACGTCTGCGTGTAATGATTCCAGTTCGCAGCCGATGTCACCAGCCCAGCCGACTCGCCCGGCAAACCGCAGCCGGTCTTGCGCCCGAAACCGAACTTGGCGACCGCTCCTTGCAGCTCGTCGTGGCTCATGCGCTCGGCCACTATCGCCATTCCACTGTTGATCGACTTGACCAGCACCGTCCGCCAACTGACCGGCCCGTGGTAATGGGAGTCGCGGATCCGCCGACCCTGGCTTGTGCGGTACGCAGGTGCGCTCGGTGTGGGTAATATCTCCTCCGGGTCCGCCCTACCCAACTCAGTCGCAACCGCCCACACGAACGGTTTGAACGTCGAGCCCGGTTCATAGGGGTCAGTCACACACCGGTTGCGTCCCAGAGCCCGGTGAATGTCCCGGCCCGGGTCGGTGGTGACTTCGTCCCAGTCCGGCCGGGGATTCAGCACATCGCACATGGCCCGGATTTCGCCCGTGCGGCAATCGAGCACGATCGCACGCCCGCCCCCGGCGTTGAACTCGTTGACAGCTTCCTCGAGCCGTTGTTCGATGAATTGCTGAATAACCACGTCAATGCTCAGTTGCACGTCGCGGCCGTCTTCAGCCGGACGATGCGCCTTGGGGTCGATCCACAGCGCACGGCGATTGGCGTCACGCAGATAGGTCAATCGTCCGTCGCGCGGCGCCAGCGTCGCCTCAAACAGATGCTCCATTCCGCCGAGGCCGGTGTGCTCGAAACCAACTTTGCCGATGACCCCAGCTCCGATTTCGCCGTGTGGATAGTGTCGCACCAGGTGTGCCTGCAACCCGACCCCGATTAGTTTCGCCTGGCGGATCGCTTGCGCCTGCCAATCGTCCAACTCGTGGTCGATGACGACGTACCGTCGCCCGGGCCGTGCCAGAATCCTCTGATCAATCTCAACCGGATCAGCATCGATCACCTCGGCGATGTCCACCGCGATCGTCTGTGCGTCGCTCACGACCGTCGGATCGACGAAGAGACGATAAGCGACAGTGCTCGTGGCCAGGACGCGGTGACGTGCGTCCAACAGATCGCCTCGCTTGGCTAGTTCCGAAAGGCTCGACAGGCGCGGTGACACGGCCTGGGCAAGTTGCGGGTCGGGTCGCAGCTTCATCTGACCGACGCGGACGAGCAGCAACCCGAAACCGGCGATCATGGCGAAGACGACAAGCTTCGTCCACGCCATCGCGCGATCCGACTGGTGCGATCGCAGTTGATCTTCGTGTCGCATGCGCGTCATCCGCTCAGATCGAGCTTGTTGGTCGGCTCCCGATCGCGGGCGGCGAACTGCGTCGCCGATCGCGTGTCTCGGCGCGGCGCCGACGGAATCGGACGCCACCCGCCCGCCAGCGTGGCGATGGCGAGGCGCACTTCGTCCGGCTGGCATCGCGCTGCAACCTCATTTCGCATCGTCCACAGCGCCTGATCATGCTCAAGCAAACACCGGTGGATGTGCGCAATCTCGTTGGCGGTCTCGATGCGCTGCTGTCGATTGACCAGCAAGATGCATGCGGTCGCACCGGTAATCAAGATGATCAGCAGAAGCTTGGCAAACATCTCTTCGACGCTCCCTTTTGCTACGGCGCCGGCGGCGCGATACCGAAGCTGAGCCACCAAACCGAGTGTGCGACTGTCCCCACCGCCCTTCAGCCGCTCCCGGTGACGGGCACCTTGATCGTCGTGCCGGCTTCGACCGAATCCGGATCACGGATCACGTCTCGGTTCAAGTCGTACAACTCCCGCCACCGTCGGGCTGACTTCAACAATCGGCTCGCGATCTCAGACAACGACTCGCCCGGCTTCACGGTGTACCTGGCGTAGCGCGGATCGGTCGCGGTCGGTCGTGGCTTTGCCGGGCTTGCCCCGAGCACGATCGGATCGGGCAGGCGCAGTCGCCGGCCTTGTTGCACCAGATCCGGATCGGTGATTCCGTTGTAGTTGGCCAAGGCCGACGCGAGCGATTGATCGCCGTATTCACGTCCGCAGATGCTGCTGAGTGACTCACCCGCGCGAACCTCGACGAACCGAACGTGATGATCGGCAATCTCAGCGGCGTTGCGTTTCGGCGAGGCCGGTGGAAGCGCCTGCAAATCCGGGAGCCGGATCGTCTGAACTTCGTTGGGTTTGGGTTGTTCGTTCGCGCCGCCGTGGTTTGCCAGGTACTGCGTCGGCACCAGCGCGGGACGGCCGGCACGTACCTGATCGTCAGGTGCCGGCGCGGATACCTGCAGATCGATGAGAGCCTGATCGTTTTGCGCTGCGTTGCCGGACGAGCCTTGGCCGAGCGTGAGATCGGCCGGCTCGTTGAGTCGCGCCGCAGAGAAGTGGTCCGAGACCAACACGCCCACGAACACAATCAGGGCGAATCCGACCACCAACGCCAACTTGTTTTCCCTTGTCATAGGCCTCTACGCTTCCCTGCTTTGGCCTCACCGGGTTTCAGGACCCGGTGGGCGCGACCTTCATCATTGGTTTCGGTCCGCCCACCGTGGCGACCCGAAGTTTTGCCGAACGTGCTCGCGGATTGGCGGCGACCTCATCTGCACCGGCCGTGATCGGCCGTTTTGTGAGCCGCGTGCCCAGACCGCCTTCGGCCAGGCGCACAAAGGCCCGTTTGACGATGCGGTCCTCCAGGCTGTGGAAGCTGATGACCGCCACCCTTGCCCCGGAGTTGAGCCAGCCGCCTTCACCAACCTTCGCCGCGCCGTCGATCACCTGATCCATCAGCGCTTCAAGCGCAGCCAACTCGTCGTTGACCGCGATGCGAAGGGCCATGAAGGTCCGCGTGGCGGGATGCAATCGTGACTTCCGCGCCCGTCTACCGTACGCCTCTTGAACCACTTGCACGAGCTGTGCCGTGGTTTGGATCGGCTGGTCCTTGCGAGTTTGTACAAGTTTTCGCGCGATCTTCGGCGCGAGCGGTTCCTCGCCATACCGGCGGATCAAATCGGCAAGCTCCTCCTCCGTACAGGAGCGAAGAAGATCGGCGGCGGTCACCGGACCATCGGGGTCGTAGCGCATGTCCAGCGGCCCGTCGGTTCGGAAGCTGAATCCCCTCCCAGCCTCGTGCATCTGACCTGAGCTGAACCCCAGGTCCGCCAGCACCACATCCGCGCGAAGCTGCCGCTGCACAAGATGTTGGGCCACGCGCACGAAACTATCGCGTATGGATACAAACTGTCCCGCCCAACCCTGCATGTGTTGCGCGGTCGAGGCAAGGCTCTGCGGGTCAAGGTCGATACTGATCAGACGCCCGTCCGGGCCGATCGCCCGCGCCAGCGCCGCGCTGTGCCCGCCGCTACCGGCTGTGCAGTCCACGGCAACCTCGCCCGGGCGCGGATCGAGCAGACCCAGCGCTTCCTCCAGCAGCACCGGAACATGTCCTGCCGTATGACCGGTAACATCGTGCGTCATAGCGCCCATAAGATATGCCGCAGCGGTGCGTTTGGAGCGGCCGATAACGGGAGTTCGCCACAATGAGCATTCGAATACTGGTTTTGTTTGGTTTGATGTCGTGTCTCAGCGGCTGCGGGGGCGTGCGGTTGATCATCGATGTCGTGCCCGCGGTGGACGGTTTGACCGAGACCATCGTGCTTGAAGACCCCGGGGCCGACTCCTCGGCCAAGATTGCGCTGATTCAGATCACGGGCATGATCGCCGATGCCGATCGTCCAGGCCTCCTTACCAAGGGCGAGAATCCGGTCAGCCGGCTCGTCGAGTCACTGCGCAAGGCCGCCAAAGACTCCAAGATCAAGGCGATCGTCTTGCGCATCAACTCGCCCGGCGGGACCGTCACCGCCAGCGACGTCGTCTACCGCGAGATTCAACACTTCAAGCGGACGACGAAGAAGCCGGTCGTCGTCTTGATGAGTGACTTGGCCGCGTCGGGCGGGTACTACATCGCCTGTGCCGGTGATGAGATCATCGCTCATCCCACGACGATCACCGGGTCCATCGGCGTCATCATCCAGACGTTCAACTTCTCCGAAGGGATGCGCCGGATCGGGATCAAGGCCGATGCGATCACTTCCGGGCCGAACAAGGCGGCGGGCTCTCCGTTTGAGCCCATGCCGCCGGAGCACCGCGCTCTGTTGCAAGGACTTGTTGATGAGTTCTACGACAACTTCGTCGCGATCGTTACCGAAAGTCGCCCGAACCTGTCGCCCGCTGATCTTGAGTGGATCACGGACGGCCGCGTCGTCACGGGCAGGCGCGCCGCCGAGGTCGGCCTGATTGACAGCACCGGTGATTTGCGTGATGCGTTCGAAGCCGCCAAGCGACGCGCGGGTCTGACCGCAGCCAAGCTCGTGAAGTACCACCGGCCGTTGGAATATGTCGGCAGCGCCTACGCTCGTTCGCCCGCCGCCAATCCGCAGATCAACCTGCTCCAGCTCAACCTCAACGCCGGTCCACTGCTCGAACAAAGCGGGTTCTATTATCTGTGGGACCCGACTGTATGGTGAAAGCCGTAGGGTCCGCTGTGCGGACCATTGGTGTTGCCGATGATGTCCGGGTTGAAGCGGTCCGCCAAGCGGACGCTACAACTGAACGCCGCCACAACATACGGATAACCAGGGCGTTTTACAATCAAGAAGCCCACGGACTCGAGTCCGTGGGCTTCAGCGATGCTCAAATTGGATCACGCATGATGCGCGCCTTACAACCCCAGCAACATGCGCTGCGGGCTTTCGATCGAATCCTTGATGTGGATGAGGAACTTCACCGCTTGCTCGCCGTCCACGATTCGATGGTCGTAACTTATCGCCAGATACATCATGGGCCGCAAGACGATCTGCCCCGGATTGTCGGGATCTTCGATCGGGCGTTTCATGATCTTGTGCATGCCGAGGATCGCCGACTGCGGCGGATTCAGAATCGGCGTTGACAGCAGCGATCCGTACACGCCGCCGTTGGAGATCGTAAACGTCCCGCCGGTCATTTCCTCGAGCGTGAGTTTGCTGTCCCGCGCGCGGCCGGCGAGTTCCTTGATCGTTCGCTCGACATCGGCAAACGACATCGCCTCGGCGTTGCGGAGCACGGGGACCACGAGCCCCTTGTCGGTTCCGATGGCGACGGAGATATCAACGTAATCGTGGTATTCAACTTCATTGCCGTCGATGTACGCATTGACGCGCGGAAATTGTTGCAGGGCCGCGGCGCAGGCGTGAACGAAGAACGACATGAATCCCAGGCCGACGCCGTGCTTCTTCTCGAACTCTTCCTTGTGGCGCTTTCGCAAGCGGATCACGGCGGACAGGTCCGCTTCGTTGAAGGTCGTGAGCATGGCGGCGGTGTGTTGCGCCGCCACCAGGCGCTCGGCAATGCGCTGCCGCAGCTTGCTCATGCGCTGCCGTTGAACCTCGCGCGAACCAACCGGGACGGTGCCGACGATCGGGCTGGCCGTAGCAATTGAGACGGCTAAAGGCGGAGTCGGCGTTGGCGTCTGCGCCGCGGCCAAGACGTCAGACTTCGTGATCCGACCCGAAGGACCGGACCCGTCAATGCGCGCCAGGTCCACGCCCTTATCAGCCGCGAGCTTGCGCGCCACCGAAGTAACCTTGCTGTCCCCATCGCCACTTACAGCCACCACCGCTTCCGGGCCGGTGCCGGAGCCGAGGCCGTTGCTATTGCGGCAACCCCGGCGGGACGCTCGGCATTTGGGTCGACCGTCGCGATCACCTCGCCGACTTGCTTCTCGGCGCCCTCTTCCGCCAGCACCTGCAACACGCCGGACTCGGGCGCGGGAACTTCCAGCGTGACTTTGTCCGACTCGATCTCGACGATGATCTCGTCCTTTTCCACCCAGTCCCCGGAGGATTTCTGCCACGGCCCGATCACGACTTCGGTAATCGATTCGCCGGGGCTTGGAATGCTGATCTGGACGGGCATGGCAAGTAGACCTTGAACAAGGGGAGTGGGGGTAATCAAGAGGCAGCCAGCCGCGGCGCCGTGTGGTTCGTTTGATCGAGGATGGCGTCGGTACGGCTGGTGGGTAACCCGACGGCGTTGATCATAATCTTCTCCTGCTCCTGGTTGTGCATTTTCGTCGACGCCACCGCCGGCGACGCGCTCTCGTCGCGACCGACATAGGCCAGATCCAGATCGATCCGTTCCCAAAGCGTGGTCTTGAGGAAGCGATACGCGCCCATGTTCTTCGGCTCCTCCTGAACCCACACCGTCTCATGGACGCCCGCGTACCGTTGAATGATCTCGGCCAGTTCGCGCTCCGGCAGCGGGTAAAGCTGCTCGATCCGAACCACCGCCACATCATCGCGTTCGATCTTCTCGCGATGCGCGACGAGATCGTAATACACCTTGCCCGAGCAAAGGAGTAGCCGTTTGATCTTGCTTGGATCGCCCACGTGCGGATCATCAAGGACCAGCTCGAATCGGCCGGTCACGAATTGATCAACGGTGCTGACGACCTTGGGATGTCGCAACAGGCTCTTTGGGGTGAGCACAATCAGCGGTTTGCGGAAACTGCGCTTCATCTGCCGGCGAAGCAGATGGAACATTTGGGCCGGCGAGGTGGGGTACACCACCTGCATGTTATTGTTGGCGCACAGTTGCAGGAACCGCTCGGGGCGGGCGGATGAGTGTTCCGGCCCCTGGCCTTCGTATCCGTGCGGCAGGAAAAGCGTGAGCCCGCTGTAACGATTCCACTTCGCTTCCGCGGACGCCAGGAACTGATCGAATATCACCTGCGCGCCGTTGGCGAAATCGCCGAACTGCGCTTCCCAGATCACGAGCATTTGCGGATCGCCGAGCGAATAGCCGTACTCAAATCCGACGCAGGCCGCTTCAGAGAGCGGACTGTTGTGAATGCAAAACCGCGCTTGGTCCGGTTGGAGATGATTGAGCGCGTCATAGCCCTGACCCGTGATTTGATCGAACAACACGGCGTGACGGTGGCTGAACGTGCCACGCTCGACATCCTGGCCGGTGAGGCGCACCGCATGGCCGTCCAATAGCAGTGAGCCATATGCGAGCAGCTCGCCCATCGCCCAATCCAGGGGCTGGTCCTTCTCGATCGCCTGACGACGATTCTCCAGCAGCTTCTTCAGTTTGCGATGCGCGGTGAAATCGTCGGGCACGGTACCGAGCGCGTGCGCGACAGCTTGAAGTTGTTCGCGCGGCGCTCCGGTTTCCACAGGCTCGGATGAATACTTCTCGGTGAGGTCCGCCCAGACTGAGTTGAAAGCAGCGACCGTCGATCCCACCGGTTTCTCCGCGGACCGTGTCTGCGCTTCATCGAGCTGCGACTTCAGCTTCTCGTAGAGTTCATCGAACGCCTGCTCGCTGATCACGCCTTCGCCGATCAACTGCTGGGCGTAGGTGCGAAGAACCGGCGGCTGCTTCTTGATCCTGGCATACAGCAGCGGCTGCGTGAACGTAGGCTCGTCGCCCTCGTTGTGTCCAAACTCACGGTAACACCACAGATCGATGACCACGTCGTTCTTGAACGCCTGGCGATACTCCAGCGCGAGCTTGGCGACGAACACGCACGCTTCCGGGTCGTCGCCGTTGACGTGGAAGATCGGGGCTTCGGTCATCTTGGCGATGTCGGTGCAGTACGTCCCGCTGTGCGCGTCTCGAGGATTCGTCGTGAAACCGATCTGGTTGTTGATGACGACGTGTATTGCCCCGCCCACGGTGTAACCGTCGAGATCAACCATGTTCAGACATTCAGCGACGACGCCCTGCCCGGGAAACGACGCGTCGCCGTGAAGCAGGATCGGCACGCACTGTTCGCGTTTCGTGTCGTGGCGAATGCGCTGCTTGGCGCGCGCTCGACCCAAGACCACCGGCCCGACAAACTCCAAGTGCGATGGATTGGGCGAAAGCGTCAGCCGAACCGTCTCGCCGGACGTGGTGACGTGATCTGAGCTATAGCCGCGGTGGTATTTGACATCGCCGCCGCCGCGGAGAAAGTCCTCCGTCCACGCCTCGGCAAACTCCGTGAAGATCTGGTCATACGTCTTGTGCAGGATGTTCACCAGGACGTTCAGCCGACCGCGATGGGCCATGCCGAAGGTGAACTCCTTCACGTTGTTGGCCGGGCCTTGCTCGATCAACTCATCGAGCAGCGGAATGAGCGATTCGCTGCCGTCAAGGCCGAACCGCTTCTTCGCCGTGTAGCGCGTGTGGAGAAAAGTCTCGAAGGCGTCTGCTTCGCCGAGCTCGCCGAGGATGTGCATCTTCTGGTCGCGGTCGATCGTCGGGCGATTGCGCACCGTCTCCATGCGCTGCTGAAGCCAGTGCCGCTGCTGGGGGTCCTGAATGTGCATGAACTCGACGCCGACGTGCCGGCAGTAGGTGTCGTCGAGCAACTGGACGATGTCGCGCAACTTCGCCGGGTTCTCCAACGGCAGATCGCAGGGATCGAACTGTCCGTCGAGGTCCGATTCGGACAGCTCGTGCGCTTGAAGTTTCAGGCCGTCGGGCGCGGGGCGCTCGGTTCCCAGCGGGTCCAATGCCGCCGCGAGGTGACCGGTGTCGCGATAAGCATAGATCAGATCATCGACATGTCCCTGCTTGGTCTGGGCCAGGTCCACGCCCTCGGCCCGCGCTGCCGGTAGCGCTGCTTGATCCTCTGTGATCTGCCGAGCCCCGAGATCAAAGCCCGCGAAGAATTGACGCCACGGCGGCTCGACCGATTCGGCGCGGGCGGACCATCGCTCGTACATCGCCTCGATGTACTGGGCGTTCCATCCGTTCACAGAGCCCTCAGCCGGTTCGATAGCCATCAATGCTTCCCTGAGGCGGGTGAAAGAATCCTTCCGTTGGGGTGGATCAACCTGCCGCGGCGCCTCAAGTGCTTCGCGCGGTCGTATTCTAGCGTCCGAGCCCGCTAATTATCGGTCGGTGAGGCAGGTCGTGAAACCCCTGGTTCTACCACTGCATCGGCCGACACCGTCGGCAGCTTTGGGCCGATCGCCCACTCGTCTATGGCGACCCGAGCCGATGCCCCAACGGTCGGCCGCTTAGAGCAGGGCGATTGGATCGACGTCGATGACGAGCCCGGCCCCGGCGTGGAGCAGGCCCTCGTTTCGGCCGGCGACCAGCACTTCCTGCAACCGCTGCGCCGACTCCGCCAGCAGCTCGATCTGCTGTCGATGTTTCCCGGCGATGCGCGAGATCGGGCACGGGGCCGGGCCGCGCAGCCGCATCGACTCGTCCGCCAACTCGCCCAGTCGCCGTGCGATCGTGCGGGCCGTATTCACACAGCGCGTGTAGTCCACATCGCGCACGACAATACGAGCGAGCCGAGTGTACGGCGGCAACTTGCAGCGTCGCCGGTCCGAAAGCTCCAGCTTGGCGAATCCCTCATAGTCGTGCGCCGCCGCCAAACGGATCGCCGAGGCCTGTGGCTGGAACGTCTGCACAATCACCAGCCCCGGGTCTCGGCCCCGGCCGCAACGACCGGCGACCTGATTGACCAATTGGAACGTGCGCTCCGAAGCGCGGAAGTCCGGCAAATTGATCGCAGTGTCGGCGTTGATCACACCTACGAACTGAACGTTGGGAAAATCCAACCCCTTGGCGATCATCTGTGTTCCCACGAGCAGTTGCACCTCGCCGGCGCCGAACTTCCCCAATGCGTGATGAAAGTCCTTCGACCCGCGCATGGAATCGGAATCGACGCGCAGCATCGTCTTGCCCTCGACGAGTTGCGGGAACTTGCGGGCCAATTCTTCCTCGACACGCTGCGTGCCCAGGCCGAACGTCGTCACGTGCCGGTCACACAGCGGGCAACGCTGCGGCAATCGCTGCTCGGCTTCGCAGTGATGGCAGCGCACGAACCCGCCCGCGGGGAGCCGGCGGTTCAGGTGGAACACCATCGTTGCGTCACAGTCATCGCAGTTCATCATCCAGCCGCAGCGAAAGTCCGGGCAGGCGATGTAATTCGCATAGCCGCGCCGATTCAGCAACAACAGCACCTGACCGCCGCGGTCCAGTGTCTCGCCGATGGCGGACTCCATCCGCGGACCGATCAGGTGTACCCGCCGATCGTGCCGCCGCTTGCGCTCGGCGACGAAGTCAACGATCTGGACGACGGGCAGGCGCATGCCGGGCACGCGCTTCTCGATTCGATGCAGTCGATAGCTGCCCTTGATCGTGGCGTTATGCCAGGATTCCAATGAAGGGGTGGCGCTGCCGAGCACGACCGGGCAATGGGCCAGTTGCGCGCGGCGCAGCGCGACGTCTCGGCCGTGGTAGCGCGGAATCTGATCCTGCTTGTACGAGCCGTCGTGTTCTTCATCAACAACGATCAGTCCCAGCCGACCCTCGGGAACCGGGGCGAAGACCGCCGAGCGCGCGCCGAGCACGATGTCCGCGGCCCCGCTCGCTGCGAGCATCCACTGCTGGTGCCGTTGCGCCGCGGTCAGACCCGAATGAAGTACGGCGACGCGATGCTTGGGGAAGCGCGCGATCAGTCGCCCACCCGTCTGTGGCGTCAGGGCAATCTCCGGCACGAGAAGAATCGCGACGTTGCCCGCCTCGACGACCTTCTCGATCAGTCGAATGTACACCTCGGTCTTGCCCGACCCCGTCACGCCGAACAGCAAATGCGTTGAAAAACCACGTTTGAGTGTTGCTTGAATGTCGTGGATGATCTGTTTCTGCGGTTCGGTGAGTCTTTCTGGAACGGTGGCGTCCAGTGCGTGTTCGATCCATGCCGCTTCGACGGCCGTGCGCGAGCTTAGGACTAGAAGTTCTTTCGCGACCAATTGCTTGATTGGAGAGATCGTGGCCAGTTCGCTGAGGTCTTTGAGCTGTCGAATCTCGACCGGTCGGCGCGCCGCGGGAAGCGCTCCCAACACGTCCAGCACGTGACGTTGCTTCGCCGGCAGCTTGATTTCGATCGCCGCGCCGTTGGCGAGATCGATCATCGTTCGGCCGACCAGCCCCACGCGCCGCTTCACCGCCGCCGGCATCATCGCCGCCAG
>JACZXL010000108.1 GCA_022571635.1 Planctomycetota bacterium | reverse complement strand
CCATCGTTCGCCCCAATGGGAATCAAGCGGAGCTGAGCCTTTATTACCAGAATCGCTTTGAGAACCCGGTGGAGGCGATCGTGCACCTTCGCCCGCCCCAGGACAGCTTCGTCATTCGCCCCGGTATGCGCGACGTGCACTTTGCCTTCAAGGCCGGCGGCGGCGACTTCGGCGTGATCCATCAGCCCATCGCTGTGCCCCCGCATCTCCAGGGCGACGTGATCAACGTGCAAATGGCCGCCGCGAGCTGGTATCCGCGCAGTCACGGCGCCCGCCTGCGCAAACGCGCCGGGCTGGCCTGTGGCTCGCTTGATGTCGATTGGGGAGGCGCGGCGTTCAAGACAGGCGTGCACGAAGTCTCCGGCGAAATCGACCTGCACAACCCCGTCACGCTGCACCTGTCGATGCCCGTCGAGGTTACCGCGACCATGACCGGCCGAGAAGCCTGGAAACAGGAACAACTCGTCGCCGGCGAAGTGGGCTAAAGACAGTCACCTGTACCACGCTGGAGACGATCGCCCGATACAGGCACGGGCGTCTCAACCACTTAGCTCGTCGATACGTGCCATAGCCTGGCCATGGAGCATGGCGATATCGCTCATCAGCTCAGCCAACTCATCCTGCAACGCCTTGGCCGCACCTTCATCGGCGGTGGAAAGATTCGCCAGTTTTCTGCGCGCGGTGGCAAGCCGCGAGTCAAGATGGTAGATCAGCTTGTCAAGCTGCTCATCTGAAAGCGTTTTGGCGATCGCCCTGGCCGCGTCGACCTTGGATTGATCCGTTTCGAGCTGGTTGGTGAATTCCTTCTTCGCCGCGTCGATGGCTTTGCTTGCCGTCTCGGACATGGCTGACTGCAAGGAGCCGAAATCGCCAGGCGTAGCTGCTGCATCGCCGTTCCCATCCTCGCCGCCGCAACCGCAAAGGAATACTGCGGTCACAATGGCACAGATCATTCGTCTTTGGGCGTTCATGATCTTCTCCTTGGTTTGAGCCTGTCTAATCGTTCATCACACGCTTGGTTGCTTCGATCATTGATTCACTGCGAAGTCCCGCCAACTTGCCGAATTCAATTGCCTTTGACTCATCGAAACCATAATCGTCGTGAAGAAACGCTGCCCATAGTGCACCGCAACGATTGGACGATCGGCAATGAATCACGAACCTGAAACGCTCCTCCGGAATTGCCCCGGAACGATAGATCATTGCCTTGAGTCGTACAACATCATCAGCGCTGAAGGTGGCCGGCGTCATGGGGATGTGTACGTACTCCATCCCTAACGATTCAACGAGCGCCGGCTCATCGAACTCTACTGCGCGCTGCATCTCTGCATCCGGGCGCAGATTGATGACGACCGTCACACCGCGCTCAGCGAGTACCTTGAATCCCTCTTCCGTTGGCTGACCGGCAAAGAGCACGTCCCCTATACCTGACAAACGAGGAACCCCCTCCCAGTTGTCGATCGCTCGCGGCGGGGAGACAAACGGGGGATAGGAAACGCTGTCCACCTCGCAGCCGATCAGTAGCGCACCAACGCCGAACATCAGAAGTCTGCGAGTCAAGTGCATCACGGCGATACCTCCATCCAACTTCGCACCAACCGCATCCTAGCTGAATGCACTGCAATCGGCGCCAACTCCCGCCTGGCTAAGGCTCTGGAACCTCAAGATCGCGGCAGATTTTTCTCGCCAGGAACTCGTTGAGTTCTCGGTGGCGCGGGACGGTCGAGACCTTCCGCTTCGGGCGGTTCACGTAGACGGAGTGGTTTCAGCCCTCGCGCAATAGTTCACATTCGTGCGACTCGAGATGGCGCACGAGGTCACGGCGCTTCATGCCGCCGGCAACGACAAGGGCTCTCGAATCACGTCCTCGCCCTGCAATGACTCCTCGACAAGGGTGCGATTGGCCTCAAGTGTGAGCATGGCCGCCTCGCGCAGGTTCGATCTTGCCTCATCCAAGGTCGCCCCCTGACAATTAGCGCCGGGAAGCTCTTCGACGAAGCCTACGTACCCCTCGGGCACCTTGCGAAACACGGCTGTCAGCTTCATGTCACACCTCGATTCGATGCTGATTATAGCACGCGAATTGATCGGCCAAGCGGAGCGTTATCACCGCCGCCTGCGGCGCGCGATCAGGCCGACCGCCCCAAGCAACACCGCCGACGCCGGGGCAGGGATCGGAATGTAGTCCATGCCATCATGGAATATGACGCCCGGGCCGAACCGACCGTTGCCGAGCACGTCGATTCGCGCGATGCTCGCGCCTACAAAAAACGGGCCGCCGTTCGGCGACCCGTCCAACCACTCATCTCAAACTGGATCGGCGCGTCACATGCGCTCGGTGTAGACTGAGTTGAGCGCCTTGGTGATACGGTCCGTCAAGTCTTCCAGATGCGCGAGCGTGTATCCATCGAGGGAACCCTTGCCGTAGCCGGCGATCACCCCCGCCACCGAGTCGTTCAGTTGCTTGAGATGATGAACCGCCAGCGTCCGAATCGGCCGCGGCATACGCCGGTCGCTCGTGGACAGACCGATCAAGCGATCGACCATCGACGACTGGAGATTGCGCCGCAAGCTGGAGATCATCGGCTTGCGGTCGGTGAACGACATGCCGTCAAACTTCGTCCCGAGCTCGGTGAACACCGCATCAACGAGCGTCTGCATCAGCTCCGGCAGCGTGAGCGCGTCATCGCCGTTGGGTGTGCGGAACTCGTTGTCGTACACGCGCGTCAAGGTCGTCGGATTCAGAATCATGGTCAACGCCGACGATTGGATCGACCTAATGTGATCATGCACCGGCCAGGTCGGATCGCTTCGGTCGCCGGGGCTGCGATCGGACCACTTATCGACCGTCATGTGGGCCAGTAGCTCAGGCGTCAGTCCGAACGCCTCATCGCTAAAGGCGTTGTCGATAACGAATTGAACCGCCGCGCGTTGCTTGGCCGGGTCGACAACCTGCACCGGCACTCGGCCGTTGGGATCGCCTTTGCGGTCGCGGCTGACGTGCGCGCCGCCGACCCAGTTGGCCATCATGCTCAGCGTGCGAAGGTGCATGCTCAGCGTGGTCCGATATCCGCGGCGGGCGTGGGACCAGCTTTGGCCGTCCTTCACGAATTTGTCAAGGATGCGCTCCCGGTGATAGCGCACGAGACGCATTTGGTTTTCGGCATAGTCCAGCGGGTTGGAGGAGAAGTCGTACCGCCGGGCGTGCGGGTCCGGACCCGACGTGTCGTCATCAGTGAGATACGCCAACTCAGGCTCCGCCACACGCGAGAGCACTTTCTTCAGATCACCGAAGGTGTAACCGTACTCGATGGCCCACTTGTCGTACGGCCCGATGCCGATCATCGCGAAGTCGCCCTGGACTTCGCCCGCTTCCATGTTGAAGTTGGCCGGGTTGTAGTCCATGACCGAACCGGTCATCGTCTTCTTACCCTTGAATTCGTTGCTGTTGATCTCGGCTAGGGTATAAACGCTGGACGCCTTGAAGTTGTGGCGCAGACCGAGCGTGTGACCGACTTCGTGACAGACGAGGGCCGCCATCAACGGGCCGACGAACCATTCGGGGATGCCGTCCAGCACGTCGCCTTCGGGCGCGTCTTCACCGTCGAACGCTTCGATGAGCCCCAAGGACTCGAGGTTCAATCGTCCAAAGGCCATCTCCGCCGCCAAGCCGTGCGCAGCCAGGCACATTCTATTTTCGTCGCCAAGCCATTCGCTGATCGCGGCCAACTCATCGTTGTACATCAAGGCGGGGTCAGTGGGAAACGGCGCAATCGCTTCGCCGGCCGCAAGCCGACGCTTGCGCTCTTGCCGCTGGGCAAGAATCGCCGGCCGTTTCTGGGGCGGCGTCAGCAGAATCCTCGGATCCCAATCCGGATGATCCTCCAGCCACAGCAATGTCTCGGGACTGAAGCCTTCGACCGCCAGCTCCGGCGCCTGCTCGTGATACCAGCCCCAATACGCACGAATCCAACCATCCGTAAGAACAATGTCCGCATCGAGGATTTGTCCGGTCAATGGATGCGAACGGTGCGGTCCGATCGCGGTCGAGATGTCGTTATTCAGCCAACGGATGAAGTTGTAACGCACATCCTCGGGGTCTTTATCCATGTGCGCCTTGGTGGCCTTGTCCTGATAGCGAACCTCGATGGCGTTATCGAGTCCGATGTTCCGAAACGCCTCGTTCCAGTAGAGGATGCCCTGGCGGACCCATCGCCGATAGCGGACGGGAACCGTGTGCTCGATATAAAAGACGATCGGCTCCTTGGGCGGACTGAGGCGGAGCTTGGAATCGCGCTTCTGGAGGTCCCAGCGATCGATGTGGCGGGTCCACTTCTTTTGCGGCTCGTATTGACCAAGGTCGCGGTAGACGGTCGTGAAGTACCCGATGCGCTCATCCGCTGCCCGCGGCTTGTAGCCGGTGCTGTCGGGGATAACGCTGATGGAGTAGTGGAAGGTGGTGAGCGTGCCGCCGGAAACGGGAACTTCAATGGCGATCTCGATGTTCTTCGGAAACGCCTTGGCGCTGACGACTCGCGCCAGGCGGGCGTTGATTCCGCGAGCTCGCCCGCCGAGAAACGTGCTCGCCTTACCGATGAGCAGATCATCGAGGTCGATCACGGGCTGACCGCCGGGCCCCATCGTCACAATGGGCACATCCACGAGCACGCGATCGGTGAACAGTCGTTTCACGGAGCTCTTGGACTGCGACTCGCCGGTGGACCGGGTGCTGATCTGCGGTTCAATTAACGCCATGCGCTTGTCGTAGCGCTTCCAGTAGACGTAGCGGGTTGGGCCTTGCAAGCCGGCGAAGACGCTTCCGCTGGCCTGGGTCACGGCAATGAAGTACTTCTGGCCGGTCCACCCGGACGGCAGCTCGGCCAGGAGCTGGTTCTTCTTCTTGTGGAGGTAGACCGCATACAACGGCTTCGATCCGTCCGCGGTGGAGACGATCTTCTCGTAGCCTTTGGACACTTCGGCAAATTTCGGGAAGTCGGGCTTCTTCTTGTCGTCTGCCGACTTGTCCTGCCCGAATATGCCTGCGGTGAGCGCGGTAATGCAGGCAACTGAGATGATCGCCAGTGATCGCATACGCATGGTGACACTCCTGGTGGGTGCTCTTTTATCTGATCTCCGAATGAGGCCGATAACGGGTCGCCACTATAACACCGGGCAATACGGGCGTGTCCGGGGCCTCGCCTCAGTACCATTATGATCCATACGCGAGCAACAACGCAACCGGAAGGGGAAATATTGCTAAATCAAGCGCCCCCACTGGGCGGCGCAACCTTCCTATTGTGCCCCGCTCCCGCTGTTGGTGCGGCGTCGGCGGGCTCCCGGGGTGTCCGATGGACGCCGAGCTGGACGTAGTCGCGCGAGAAGACGAGGTCGATGGTCCAGTCCAAGGCGATGCGGATTTTCCGGGCCAGGCCGGGCATCTTGAGCAAATACACGGTCCGCCACAGAAACCAGGCTCCAAAGCCCGCCAGCTTGAAACCGAAGACCTTGGCCACGCCCGTGCGGCACCCCAGCGCCGCCAGCGCACCTTTTGATTTGATATCGCACGGCCGAGGGTCGCGGCCACTGAGCACCGCTGTGAGATTACCGGCCAGATGCGCCGCCTGCTGCACGGCATGTTGGGCGGTGGCTGGATACGCCGAACCCTCCCGATCGAGGTTGACTGCGCAGTCGCCAATCGCCCAGACGTGCTCGATCCCCTTCACGCGCAGATCGCGCTCGCAGAGGATATAGCCGCGATCATCGACCGGCAGCGGCCAGGCGCCGATCAGAGGATTCGGCTCGATGCCCGCGCACCAGATCACGGTACGAGTGTCAAGCAGCTCGGAGCAACTGAGCGTCACGCAATCGCGTTCGATCGCTGTCACCGTCGTGTTGAGGCGGACATCAATACCGCGCTTGAGCATATGAGCCGCGGCATACTCGGCGAGGTCGGCATCCAGCGCCGCCAGGATGCGGTCGCCAATCTCCACGAGCGTGACCGTGATATCTCGCTGATTCACATGACGGTACTTTCGCGCGGCGGCCCGGAGGAACATGTCGAACTCTCCCGCCACCTCCACGCCGGTGAAGTTCCCGCCGACCACGACAAAGTGCAGCAGCCCGCGGCGCTTCGCTTCGTCGTCCGTCGCATTAGCAAGCTCCAACATGGTGATCGCCCGGTCACGCAGGGCGACCGCGTCCGTCAGACTCTTGAGCTCGTAGCCGAACTCTCGCAGGCCGGGGACGTCCGGCAGGCGCGTGACACTGCCCAGGGAGATCACCAGCTCGTCGTAGTCGATCTGCTGGGTGTCGTCGCCGCCCACGAGCCGGTACGTGATCGATCGACGATCAAAATCGGCGTCGACCACCTCGGCCATGCGAAACTCGGCCGTCTTGAGAAACGCCCGAATAGGCACGACGGCGTGACGGGGCTCCAGGCTGCCCGTGCCCGCCTCGAGCAGAAGCGGGTAGAACACAAAGAAGTTATTCCGATCAATGAGCAGAACATCGACATTCAGCCCGCGGAGCTTCTTCCCAAGGGCGGCAGCGCAATACGCCCCGCCGAACCCGGCGCCGAGAATCACGATCCGCCTCGGCGTGTTCGGATCTGTTATGCCGTCGCTCGCCATCGTGGCGAATCCTAGTCGAAGCGTCCGTGCCAGGCTGTTGCAGACGTGGTAGGTTGCCCCGCTCCTTGGACTCATGGAGAAACAAATGGTGTTTCAGAAGCAAATCAACCTCAACACGACTGGGCACGGCCACATGACGGACATCACCGCCGACGTTCACTCGATCGTGTCGCAATCGGGTGTTCGCACGGGCCTCGTGCACATTTTCAACGTAGGCAGCACCGGGGCGCTCGGCGCGATCGAGTTCGAGCCGGGCTTGCAGCGCGACCTGCCGGATATTCTCGACAAGCTCATGCCGCCGAGCCGTGAGTACGGTCACGAACAGACCTGGCATGATGGCAACGGCCATTCCCATTTGCAGGCGACGTTGCTCGGGCCGTCGCTGACGGTGCCGGTGCGCGACGGCGCGCTCGTCCTCGGCACCTGGCAACAGATTATTCACCTGGAATGCGACGTGCGGCCCCATGATCGCACGTTGATGGTGACGGTGATAGGGGATTGAAATCTGGACCCGGTTGGTGTGCCGTCAACGGGTCTGTAGAATGCATCGGATCTTCTTCTCTTGCGAACACCGCACGTGTCCAAACTCTTTCACCAGATCCGTACTGCCGTCGTATCCGATCGTTACCTGATCGGTGTCCACGCCGCCAATCAACTCGACGAGCGAGGAATCCCAGATTGGCAGGTTGTGGCAGGTATGTCCGACGCCACGTTGCTGACAGAGCGCCCCAATGACACACCAAATCCCGCCGTTGAGGTGGAGCAGATTCTTGCTGACGGAACGGCCGTAAAGGCCGTCTGGTCATGGCTTCCATCTCATAAGGCTGCTAAGCTAGTGACAGTCCACTATTTTGATCGATAGCTCATGAAATTCGAAGGCAAACGAGTGAAGCAAATCCGCTGGGTGCATGCAGGCCCGTGTGTTGTACGCGTGGAGGTCGACGCCGTGATTCCTGTGGATGATGCATCGGAGCCGTGCTTTAAGCCAACGACCGTCGAATTCCTCCGTGAGGTCCATGAGCGAGCGGAAGCGCGCGATATTGATTGGCTCAACAATGTCGGCGATGTCTATCTTCGCCACTCGGCGTAGGTGGCCCGACCGTCACTGGCCTATCTGGTTCACAAAGCCTGTGGGTGGGCCGTCAAGCCGGCGCTCAGCAGTTGAAGGAAGCGGTCAGCCTCTTCCCGAAGAGGCCCACGTACTTCGTCACCAACTATGAAGTTCTCGCCTGTCGCGATGATGATGGGCTTGCCTTCCACGACAGCCTCAGCGCGGAGGCGAAAATTGGCAAGGGCTGCTACGGCCCTACCGAGCAACTCTATGTCGACGTCATTGACTTCATCTCCGACAGCGGTAAGACGGTCAAAGTGTACGAGGACGCGGTGACGGAACTGTCGAAACGGATTACTTTGAATAATCCCAAGGGCGTAGTTCATCGCTGTCCTGAGTGCCTTCGCTTCGGAGCCAGTGGCCGCGACCTCGATATGCCCGTAGATCAGCCGGAGCGTCAGATTCTCACGTCCCATTTGTACCTCCGGATCACCCAGCTTCGCAATCTCCAGAGCCGCTGACATGAGCAGACTCCACCGTACATAGCTGAGAAGCTTTGGAGTCGATCGTTCGTAGAGATTGGCGATCTCGTCCGTGACACGTGGGAAATCGAAGAGATGTTCCCAATAGGTCCACATTGCAAGAATATGATCGACTATCGTGCTGAATGCCTCGATATCCCGATTGGAATCAGCGTTCACCAGTTTGGTTCGCATCGTTATGACTCCGTGGATACCGCGCGCCTCGGCCTGCGCTCCAACACGCCGCTGCAATTGGGGCACTTGCGATCCATAACTTCAGTGCAAGCTACACAGAACGTACATTCATAGCTACAAATGTCAGCCTCGCCGTCCTGGGCCAGTTCGGATTCACACCGCTCACAAGTTGCTTTCATTCCCAAAGCCACAATGTCGCTCGCTGCACGATCACCGCTACTGGACGCCGCTCAGGATCGCTTGATTCATCAACAGCAGCCCCAGCGACCAGACGACGGGCACCGCTGCGATGACCGCCAACACCCACGCCAACCGTCGGCCTTTGCCGTCGCTGCTCCGGCCGACGATCTCGCAAATGACGATCGCCAGCACAACCAGGGTGAACTTGAGTCCGCTTGCGCCCGCCATACCAAGACCGTGCAAACCACCCCATCCGTCGATGACGAACCGGGCGACGGGATTGATCTCGACGGCCGCGTCCTCACCGAACAAAAGTATCAGCCAGGTCAGCAAGACATCCATGAACGAAAAGAACACGATCCACACGTACGCGTTCTGATACCGCATCTGCGGCAGGCTGCGCCATGCCGGCCTATCCGGCGGCCGAACCGCCTTCTCGTCGTGCTTCGAATTCCCCTGGCCCTGAGACATCAGCCTCATTGTATCACCTGGGACGGCGCGCTCGCGCATGACCGGTAACCGGCCAAAAGGGTCGGGCGATCGATCAGTTGGGCCCGCTACCCACGCTACCCTGGTCTACGGCAACAGTATTAGTGAAGACCCTGTTGAGTTAGACCGAATGTGTGATCTGTAGGACGCGCCGGCCCATGGCCGACTGGCGGTCAATCTCGCACGAACGCTTCATCACTTATCGCCCATCCGTGCAACGATCGACCAGCCGGAAACGAAGCCGGGGCGACCGCGCCCGCTCCCCGGAGGCTCCGTACGCACACAGGCAAACATGGGCAAGTGGGAAGAACATTTCGCGACTCGGATGAACGCGCTGCATCATGCGTCGTCCGGTAATTTTGACGACCTCGTGCAGGCGGAGATCATGCCTGCCTTTGAAGATCTCAAGAGCTTCGTCACCAGTGGCGGCTTTACCGCGGTCGCGATGAAGGGATGCGACAAGATTCGGCCCTTCCGGTTCTCGCTGAGCAAAGAGATGTTCATCGACTTGTTCTTCAGGCGCAGGGGGCCGGCTGAAGTCACAGCTTCATTCCAATTGCACCATCCGTTCACAGAGCGACGCGAAGCCGTCGTCCTCGAAACCGTGCCGTTGTCGTCCGTCACCGAAGGTTGGGCGCGTCAACAGTTCCAGGTGTGTCTTGATGAGTTCTTAACTGAGGTGGAAGCGCTGATCGGAACGGGCGTGCCGGTCGTACTTGATCCGCTCGCTGAGGCGCCGGATGAACCGACCGGCGCCGATGGGCCCGCTCCAACCTCCAAACGTGAGGCCCCAGCGGCTCCTAAAAAACCAGTTCCAGCGCCGCCAACCGCGCAACAACAAGAGTCGTCAGCTCAGGCCAACCCGCAAGCTTCGACACCTCCCGACGCCGCGCCAACGGCCTCTGAAGCCGCCAAAACACCGCCGGCAACTCAACAAGACACCGGCTCGCAGCAATCGGCCGCGTAGCCACAGCGTAAACCCGCAAGCCTGGCCCAAAGCGTCACGTTGCCTTTATGCGCTCCCCCGCCACAACCAGCTGCGCATCGAGGACGGTCACACTGGCCGCTCGTTCACCGTCAAGGCCGAACTTGATGCGCACAGACGGCGCACCGGTCGGCTGAAACTCGTGCGATCCCAGGTATAACATCGCACGACCAAACGGTTGTCCGCTGCGCTTGATCCTCAACATTTGGGTTCGGCTGTGTTCGGAGACCTCCAGGCGATCGAGAGCTCCGGAACCGAAGGCGTACACTCCTACATACGCTTCTCGCTCAGAGGCTGTCATGGGTTCGTTTCGCTGGCCGATGTCTGCGTCTCCAAGTGATTCGAGATACGCCGCCACTTCCGCCGCCGGTTCGCCGCCATGGTTCGCGTGTGTCAGCAGCGTGATGCCGTGCGGCCCATGAGTGCGCTGCACGCCCGGCGAGGCCGCAACAAACGACTTCACCACGTCAACCTGCCCCAGCATCGCCGCGGAGAAGATGTTGGGTCGTGCCCCGTGCTCGATAAGAAACTCAGCGATGTCCCGATTGCCCATATGTGAAGCAGCGCCCAGAGCGCTCTCCCAATCGCCGTAGCCCCAATCCCAATTCGCTTTGGCCAAGGCCGGACTCGCCTCGACAAGCTCGCGCACACGACCGAAGTTGCCGTGCGAAACCGCGACCGTGTCGCGCACCAGGGCTCGATCCTGGCTCGGGAAACCGTCGTAGACGCTCGCGGTCGGCTCAGCGCCTCCGTCAGCTTGTAAGGCGTGAATCGCAAACAGCGTGGACACGCCCGCCACCGGCGATGCGGTTACGAATGATCGTCGTGTGATCCCTATCGTCATGATGCGCCTCCATGGAAGCTCGTGCCGGACGTGTATCCATAACACGCTCCGGCCGGAAATTTGTTCGCCTGGATGGGCAAAAAACTCGTCATCGCATTGAAACTGCCGCCAGCAGCGCCGTCAGCTCAAAGCACGGATCACGCATCATCCTCGCGTGCTCCAGGCGCGAGGTCAATCCTGCGCGCGCAGATCTGACCGTTCGTCCCCTAGTGGAAGGACGCCTTTTCTATGGACCAGATCGACTGTAATTTGCTCGAAGCATGGAACCGCATCAGCCGCCGTGTCCGCCGTGACAGGCTCGAAGCCGCCAATCGCGCCCGGCGACGTCTGACACCCGCCCTCACTCGTCCGATGCGCCCGTGGTGCCTCTGCATTCGCGCTTCGGACACCCGCATCAAC
>JACZXL010000107.1:3571-11300 GCA_022571635.1 Planctomycetota bacterium | reverse complement strand
GCGGGTCGTCCGCTGTCCCGAGCCGATTTCAGCGAATCGCGACTGCGGTGTTCGTGACAGGTTTCGCCGGCACGGTCGTCGCTTCTCGAATGCTAGCGCCGTTCAACGGCGTGTCCGAGCCGCGGGCCTTCGCCGACAGGCGTGCGGACCGGGGCCGGAGTGGCGATTACTCGACGCCATCGGGCTTTCAGGAAACACGGGCGCTGTTGATCGAGCTTCAAGCGGCACTTCAAGCGGCACGAACCGTCGATGACACTGTCGGCAGTAGCGCACGTGCCCGTGCGCGAGAGATCGCCAGAAGCTTGGCGTTGATCGAGCGCGCTGTAAGGCAGGCCACACTCCACGAAGCTCAACCAGCACCATTTGGAATATGTGCTGCTCCGGCCGTCGCAGCCGTTACATTCTTGTTTACCAGTTCTACCTATTCCAACGGCGGCAAGGGTGCGCTAACGATCGAGATAACCGGAAACGACGGTACGCAGCAGTTCACGTTCGCCAGCGGAACGAGCCAATCGAGCATCATCGCGGCCATCAATTCCTTCACCAAAGCGACCGGCGTCGAGGCTGAACAGAGCAGGATCAATCCCCTGCGGGTCGAGGTGAGGACCGTCGAGACCGGCGCTGACAGCCTCATCCGTCTATGGACGCTGAACGGACCGGACCTCATCTTCGCCGAGCCCATTGGCGGACCGGCTTTGGGTGATCTGAAGGATTATGGCGCGAACGCCCTCGTGCTGCGGGCCGTTGACGACGAGCCGTAACCACGTGTTGGGTACGGTCAGGCGGTTACGACTCGGGCGACTGCTTCTGAAGCAGAACCATGAACTGCGGCGGCATGGCGATTCCTCGCGCCAAGGCTTGAACGCTTGAAGGGTTGACCAACGAGCCTTCGGGGCTACGGCCCGGGGTGGATGGTCCGCGGCCCCTTGCCGGCTTTTTTCTCATAACGCCCGTCGCCGGCGCGCTCGTACTTCGTGAAGCCGATCCGATCGAGATTGTCGTTGCTCAGC
Organism: Planctomycetota bacterium; assembly: GCA_022571635.1. GTDB lineage: Bacteria > Planctomycetota > Phycisphaerae > Phycisphaerales > SM1A02 > JADFNO01. The sequence continues at coordinate 10,290 of JACZXL010000107.1, read as the reverse complement.
ATCTTTCTCGTACCGTGCTCGGACCACCGGCCGGGGATGATCGGCGGCTGAATCACACGCCGAACCGGCTGTCCCGTCTCGGGGTGCTTGGTCAGCGGCGGATCCGACATCTTCTGAAACGCCTCAAACGTCTCGCCTTCGGAGCCGTCGTCGGTAATGACTTGATACACATAGGTGGGCATGGAACACCGTTTCGTGCTGGCTATCCAATCATATCCCTCAATCCCCCGGCCGTGGTGAAGCGCTCGAGAAACCCCGCCCGCTGCCGGCAGCCTAAGGTCACTTACGCATCTTGGTGGTGGAAGGCTCGTGTTTCGGGCGATTTCCCTTGGGGTTCATCGGTCCAATATGCTAGATTCGAGCGATTGCAAACCACGCCCGTCTCGCGCCGCTGTGCGGCGATCCGCTTTTGGTTGAAAGAGGCAGTCAGCGACTCCCGCCCGCCACGGCACGGGACCAGCTAAGGAAGGGACACCCGCATGCTTCGTAGTGCTTATTTGGTGGCCATGCAGATCGTGCTCGGACTTTACCCGTGGTTCGGTGCGAGCGCCCAAGCAGACGGACTTCAGTTCGTCGAGGAGACATCAACACACTTCCCACTGCCGAACCCCACGGAATACACGAATCAGCTCACGATCGGCGATATCGACGGCGACGGCGATCTGGACATCATTTTCGCCAACGGCGGCAACTTCTCGTCGCAGGGGCCAATTCAAACACAACGCGTTTATATCAACAACGGGACCGGCCGTTTTACCGATGAGTCTGCGGCTCGGCTCAACTTTTCCGGCTGGTGTCGCGGTGTCGAGCTCGGCGATATCGACAATGACGGCGATCTCGACCTGATCTTCGCCCAGGATTTCAACAAACTGCCCCACCTCTTTACCAACGATGGCGCCGGCTTCTTCACGGACGTCACCGCTATACAACTACCCAATATCACCCTCAGCAGCTCCCGCGCGCAGTTCGGGGATGTCGATAACGACGGCGACTTGGACATCTATATCACCAGCGGATCCAGCAATCGATTCAGCTGCGGCCAGTACCGCTTGTACCTCAACGATGGCGCGGGCTTCTTCACCGATGAGACGGCCACCCACCTGCCGCTTGGCAACGTCTGCAACAACATGGATTGCATCTTCGGCGACATCGACGGTGACTTCGACTTGGATGTCAAGACCGCCAGCACCGGCAGCAACAACAGCCGACTTTACCGAAACGATGGGACCGGCGTATTCTCACTTGTTACCGACATCCCGCCGGATAGCTCCTGCTATTCCTACGACTTCGGTGACATCAATGGAGACGGCGATCTCGATCTGCTGGGCATCAATGCAGGCTCCGGCACCACTGAACTCCTGCTCGACAATGACGGGACGGGCGCCTTCACCAACATCAGCGGTCAGATCTCGCCCAACTCCAGTCTCGACGACAACGACAGCAAGTTCTTCGACTACGACAACGATGGAGACCTCGACCTCATCATCGCCAGGCTCGGCTCCGGCGGCGAACGGATCTACAACAACGACGGCAATGGGAACTTCACCCAGGTTTCCGGCCTGATCACGGTCATCGGCGACTCCTCGCTCGACATCATGGTCGCTGATCTTACCGGCAATGGGAAGCTCGACATCGTCACCGCACAGGGCGAATCGGGCAACTTCGAGAACCGCATTTACATCAACAACGGGCCGGCCGACACGATTCCGCCCAACATCGTCCGGACTGAGCAACTCAAAGACACCGGCGACACCGTCGGGCCCTACGTCGTGCGAACCGTAATTTACGATCAAGTCACTTCTGACCGCGGCTTTTTCGATCACGGCGTGACGCTGAATTACTCCGTCGGCGCGGGCCCGGCTAGACAGGTTCCCATGACCTGGAGCGGCAATTCACTGTGGCGCGGTGAAATCCCCGGCCAACCCCAGGGCGGAACCATCACGTACTTCGTGACCGCGCTTGATTCGGCGGATAATCTCGGCGCGGGCAAGGACCTGTTCTTCACTGTGGGCGCGATCCCCGGCGATCTGGACGGCGACGGCGTCGTCGGCGTGAAGGATCTGCTCATCCTGCTCGGAAGTTGGGGCCCATGCGCCGACTGCAACAACTGTCCCGCCGACCTCGATGGCGACTGCACCGTCGGCGTCAAGGATCTACTCATCCTCCTCGGCAATTGGGGCTAGGTGGGCGACCGACGGCAGCGGTTTTGATTTCCCTACTATCGCTGACTCAAGAAAGAGCCTGGGCTCACATGAGCCCAGGCTTGTCGCTTCGGATCGAACGAGATGGGGGGCAATGAGGGCCGCCGTCCGTTAGTCGTACACCAGCGAGACGGTGGGCAGGCTGCTGCCCGTCAGAATCAGATTGGTCGTGATTCTGAAGTTCGATTGCGTGCGGTGACGCTCGGCGAAGAAGAAAGCGAGCGTGTAGGTTTCGCCGTCGTCGAGCCCGAGACGAGTCAGATCGATGTACTGATCCGCCGCAGCGTGGACGCCGCCGAGGTCGATGGCCAGCTTCCCGTCAACGAAAACCCAGACGTCGTCGTTGCCGGTGAAGCTGAAGAACGGTTCGCCGTTCGCATCGTAGGTGAAGGTCGCGTGCAACTCGTACGTGAAGTGGAAGTTGTGGTCTGGGCTGCCGCCGGAGTTCCCGAACGCTCGATCGTCGATGGGGAAGAACCCGCCCAGCCCGCTATAGTTCGCGTCGAGGTTGTCGTCGAAGACGTAGGCGCCGTCCGGCTGTCGCAGCAAGGTCAGGGTGAGCGGGGCGGAGACGTTCACGCCGAGCGTGTCGCGGAACCACTGATCGAAGCTGTCCGCAGACTGGATGCCGCCGTTGTCGGCGACGCCTGCGACGCCTGCGCTGTCGCCCAGACTCGGGTCAGTGCTGAGCAACGATCCCGAGGGGAACGGTGACTCGGTCGTGGCAAGCTCGTCGGTCGGGACGAACAGTCCTTCATGATCATCATCGTTACCGCCTTTGACCAGAACGCCGTTCCAATCAACGTCGCCGAGGTATTGCTGGTCCAGGACGATGGTGAACGTGCCGTCAGTGAAATCGTCGTCAACGTCCCACTTGATGCCAAAGAAATTCGTGGAGCCGTCCTCGCCGAAGTCGTATCCCTCGGTTGTGCCCGGCATGACCTGATGCGTCGGCTCGAGCTTCAACGCCCAGTGGCTGAGGTCCTTGCCGGCGCCAAGCTCGCGCACCTGGTACGTCCACGTGCTCGTCCCATCGGGATTGAACTGGGCCGAGATCAATGAAACCTCATAGGCGTCGACGCCGTCACTGTCCCGAAGAATAGCGGTGGTATGTTCCGGAGGCTCCGGGTCGCCGCTGTCGCCGGACGTGTATGAGCGGTTGTACAGGTGGGGCGCGATCGGACGGCTCTGGCTGTCCTTCCATTGCGAGCTCACCTTGTAGCCGTTGCCGGTAAACACCGGCTTGCCGTCGTCGCTCAAAAGCAGTTCGATGTTGCCCGCATAATGCCCAAAGCCGTAATCGGGCTGACGCTCAAAGTCCGGGTGGCCGCCCGGCACTGAACGCTCGCGGAAATCGCGGACGATGCCCCCCAGCTGGATCTCATCCGGTGCGTCATCTGGGGATTGGAACGGGGCGGCGTTGGCCGGCGCCAGCACCATCAAGGCGATGCCGGCTGATGCGAGAGGCCATAGCGATCGTTGGATGCTGTGGTGCGATGGCTCGGTCATGTGCAAGCTCCCTTCCTTCAGCTCACGTGCAAACAGGTGATGCGGTTCGTGCCGGTGAGTGCTGCGTCTGAAGTTTTCGGGAACTCGTATATGATTGTCAGAAATCGACTGTACGATCTACTCCCTGGTGGCCAAGCGGCGTTGCTCGGATCGGCCCGCCCAGATTGGCGCACGCGCCGTGGGATAGCTGCGGAGAATCGAGAAGCAGTGTCAAGAGATGTGGATTCTCCGGCCGGACTTCGGCGGCGCAGGCGTTGGCAGGAGTTCTTATCGGTCACGCCCCGCATGTGACGACCGTGGCGTTCAGATTCCCATCACTGCTGACCAGGCGGAATGTCAGTATCATCTTCCTCCTCTCGAGGTGAACTGAGCTGCCGGACCGCGATACCGATGACGAACCTTTATTACGCCGCCGCCTGCCAAACCGCCTTTGACTGCCCGATCGATCGGGACCAGATCGCCCAGCGCACCAAGCGCATGTGCGAAATGATCGAGAACACGATCGTCGGCTACGAGCCGTTCTTCGATGTGCGGCTGCTGGTGTTTCCTGAGTTTGCCCACGCCGCCCCGATCTATGACAGTGTGGCGAAGCTGCGGGATCGGCTCGCGGTTGAGGTACCCAACGAGCACACTGATCGCTATGTCGCCTTGGCCAAGAAATACGGCTGCTACATACAGACGGGAACTTTTCTCGAAATCGACGAGTCGTATGACGATGTCGTCTTCAATACCACGGTGCTTATTGGTCCGGAGGGCGTACTGTCAAAATATCGCAAAGTGAATCCCTGGATTCCGTGGGAACTCCACGCCAGCCCGCACGACATTCCCGATTACCACGACGATCCGTTTCCCGTCGTCGACACCGAGCTTGGACGACTGGGTGTCGCGATCTGCTACGACTGGCTGTTTCCCGAGACGATTCGACAGATCGCCTTCAATGGGGCGGAGGTGATTATTCGGGTGTCAGCGTACATGGACCCGTGGGGTGCGACGCCGCCGATGGATTGGTGGACGCTGTTCAATCGAGCTCGCGCCGCGGAGAACACCGCCTACGTCGTTGCGTCGAATCAAGGTGCATCGCTTGCGGGTTATCCGCCGTTCAGTTGGCCGGGCGGGAGTATGGTGGTTGACTACGATGGTCGCGTACTCGCCCAGGCCGATCCCGGCGAGGGGGAGAAAGTCGTCGTCGCCCCCATCGATATCGACGCGCTGCGTTCCGAGCGGAAGCGCCGCGTTGGCCACGATATGCTTGCGCAACTGAGAACCGAGGTTCATCCGTATATGCAACAGCAACAAATGGCGCCGGCTGAGAGACATCCCCTCACCGGCGAAACGATCCGCGAACGTATTCAGACGGCCAAGGATCGATTGGAAGAGCGATCGTGAAGTTGATTCGCACATTCGCAGTGGTCTCCATGATCTGCTTGATCGCGGCGCTAGCCGTCGGCTGTTCGAAGAAAACAGGCTCGGGCACGACGACAGCCAGCGACATCGCAGCCAACAATCGTGGTGTTGGATTGATGGGGCGCTATGAGTATGACGACGCGCTCACGATCTTTGGGCAGCTCGTACAAGCGCACCCGGATTGGCTGGATGTGAAGGTCAATCTTGCAGTGGCGACGCTGAATCGCCAACAGGATGGCGACGAGGCCGCAGCGATAGACATCCTCAAGGAAGTGCTGGAAGCGGGGCCGAATCATCTTCGCGCGCTGTACGTTGCGGCGATCTTGCTGAAGCGGACCGGCGAACCCCGGAATATGGCAACCGCATTCCAATACGCTCAACGCGTCGCTGAAGCCGATCCGCTCGATGCGTATGCGGCGTACCAGGTGGGAAGCGGTTATCGCGATGCGGGCAAGTTCCCCGAGGCATTGACGTGGTTTGAGCGTGCGGTTGAGCTCGACCCATATTTGCAGAGCGCCTATTACGGTTCGCAGCAAATGTTGATCAGGCTCGGCCGGTCTGACGAGGCGGCCGAGATGGCGCAGACGTTTCAGCGGCTCAGCAACAATCCCCGGGCCCGGATCATCAAAGAAATCTACGGCCGCATGGGACCAAAGGCCGAGGCGTTGGCGATCGGGTTAGAGAACGTGGAGCCCGTGCCGCGCCCAACCGGTGCGCTGTTTGAAGATCCGATTGCACTCCTCGCTGACGGCGAGGACTACACATGGAATCCCGGCTTGACGGATCGGCCTGTCAGCATCACCGCGTGTGACATCAACAGCGACGGGCTGATCGACATTTTTATCGCCAATGCGATGCGCGAAGCCGACACGCTCAATGCGGTGATCATCAATCAGGGCGATGGGGGCTTCGCGCTGGATATCGAACACGCGCTAGCGAGGGTGGCGAACGTCCGAGCCGCACTGTGGGGCGATTTCGATAACGATGGCCTCACGGATGTGTATCTGTGCCGCACCGGAGCGAACCAGTTGTGGCGACAGACGGAGTCGAACGCCTGGCAGGATGTGACCGATTCAACCGGGACGGCCAACGGCGATTACGACACGGTCGATGGCGCATTCTTCGACGCCGATCACGATGGTGATCTGGACATCTTTTGCGTCAATGCCGATGGCCCGAACGAACTGCTGAACAACAACTTGGATGGAACGTTCCGAGCGATCGCCCAAGCGCAGGGGATTGCCGGTGACGGTCGGGCCTCACGGCAAGTGCTTGTCGCTGATTTAGACAGTGATCGCGATGTGGACATCGTTGTGATCAACAATGAGCCGCCCCATGAAGTGTACTTCAACGATCGTCTGTGGCGGTATTATGAGGCGGATGGATTTGCGGAATTTCGTCAAGCCCAAGTCCCGGCCGCCGTGGCCGTTGATCTCGACGCCGATGGACAAGTCGAGTTGTATACGGCTTTTCCTGGAGGAATACATCTCGGCCGAGGCTCGTCGTGGATTCCAGATACAAACGGGATATGGCAAACGACAGAACTGTCTGTGCCGCCGGATTGGGGTGTTTCTCGCTCAGGCCCAACGACCCACGGATCGTCAG
>JACZXL010000107.1:0-3472 GCA_022571635.1 Planctomycetota bacterium | reverse complement strand
AGGAATACATCTCGGCCGAGGCTCGTCGTGGATTCCAGATACAAACGGGATATGGCAAACGACAGAACTGTCTGTGCCGCCGGATTGGGGTGTTTCTCGCTCAGGCCCAACGACCCACGGATCGTCAGGTGGTTTCATCGCGATGGATGTCACCGGTAGCGGTGAACTGAATTTGATCGATGTCGGGCGTTTTGGAGCGGCCGTTTGGGGCGATGGAGGGGCATTAGTCCAAGGCCTTAGATTGCACACTCAAGGCGAGCAGGTTGCATGGACGAGTGTCGTCTTGGATTCAAAGGAAGGTGCGGCGGTAATAGCACTACGCGCAAATGGTGCACCGATCATTTGGCGCCCCGGCCCCGGTCGCCACAACTTCACCGCGCTGCAATTCACCGGCAAAGACGACGCGGCGAACGAAACGCGCTCCAACGTCTCCGGCATCGGCGTGCACGCTGAGATTCGCATCGACTCGATGTGGACGGTCATCGATACCTTCAGAAACGATTCCGGTCCCGGTCAGAGTCTCCAACCGATCGCCGTCGGGCTCGGGGGTCACAAACAAATTGATTTCGTGGCGATGGATTGGTCGGACGGCGTCCTGCAAACCGAGATTGATCTTATCGCCGGTGAACTGCACACGATCGAAGAAATCCAACGACAGAAATCAAGCTGTCCCGTGCTGTTCGCATGGGATGGCGAAAAGTACGAATTCGTCAGTGATCTACTCGGCGTCGGCGGGATGGGATATCTCGTCGCGCCGGGTGAATACGCCCCGCCTCGGCCGTGGGAGAACTTCATGCTCCCGCTTGGATTGCTGCGGCCCAAGGACGGTCGCTACGTCTTGAAGCTCGGCGAACCGATGGAGGAGGTGTGCTACCTCGACTCGGCTCGGCTCGTCGTGTACGACGTGCCGCCCGGCTGGAAGATGACGCTCGACGAGCGTATGAGTATTCTCGGCCCGGAGCCGACGGGGCAGCCGGTGTTCTATCGTGACGAGATTCTGCCGATGCGCGCAACCAACGATCGCGGCGAGGACGTCACCTCGCTGCTTACTATTGCCGATCATCGCGCCGCACCGGTGGGCGACGTGGATCGCCGATTCATTGGCCGGCTTGTTGATGAACATGTGTTGGTGCTCGAGTTCTCTGAACCGATTGATGCTCGCGGCAAACAGCCGATTCTGATCATCGACGGTTGGGTTGAGTATCCATATTCGCAAACGATGTTCGCAGCATGGCAGGCGCAGGCTGAGTACCGTGCACCAACCATCGAGGCGCTCGGGGATGACGGCATGTGGCATATCGTTCTTGAGCAGTTCGGTTATCCGGCAGGTATGCCGAGGCAGATGTCCGTGCCGCTTGTCGATCTGCCTGCCGGGGCGACGGAACTGCGCATCCGCACGAATCAGGAGATATATTGGGATCGGATCAGCGTGGCCTACGCCGAGCCGTGTCCGCAAGCCGTTCGTCATGAGCTTGCGCTTCACTCAGCTGAATTGTCGACTGTGGGATTCGCGCACCGAACGACCGCGAGGCAACGAATGCCTCATTATGATTACCAGAATCGGCGTCCGTTTTTCGACACTCGGCACATGACCGGCAACTACACGGCATTCGGCCCAGTCATCGAATTGATAAGCGAAACTGACAACGCGCTGGCGATCTTTGGGCCGGGCGAAGAGATCGATCTTGCCTTTGATGCACTGGGCGATGATCCGCCGGCCGGTTGGAGGCGGTGCTTCGTCTTTGAAACGCGCGGTTGGTGCAAGGATATGGACCTGTACACCAGGGACGGCGAGACGGTCGGTCCGCTCCCGACCGCAGGCGCTGCCACCGTGCAGCGTGATCGACTTCACCGAAGGTACAACACGCGATACGAATCCGGCTGGTAGGGATCGTAGCGCCGAAGCTCAAGCCTCAGGCCTTGTTCAATACCGGAGGTGGGACTCGAACCCCGCCGAGAAACCCCGGCGAAAACGACGGTTTTGGAAGCAGGCGGCGCAGAATCCGGCGCACAGCGCGCACCAAAAAGCCGATTTGACCCCGATTTGCAATCAGTCATCGACGCCTGGCCGACGCTCCCGGAGCATCTACGCAACGCTGTCCTGGCGATCGTCCAAGCTGGGGAGACTGGTCGGTGATAGCCGGCCTTGAGGTCTCTGCGCTTGACCATGGTGTTGCACGTCAACGGCGCGATCGGCGGCGGTGCTATGCGCCGTCTTTGAGCCGCCCGCCCGCCAGCCGGAACGACAGGGGGCCCGGCAACTGGCTGAGGCGCAGGTTGGACATTCTCGGGAGATCGGCCACCCGGCGGGACTGGGGCTGGGGCCGGGCCTTCCGGGCCGCCAGGGGCTTCTGGACCTGCTTGTTCGCCTTCTTCGCCACGATCGGTCTCCTGCTCGTTTAGTGTAGCAGGCTCCAAAGGCTCGGCTGTAGACGCGCCAGTCGTTGAAATAGGCCGACGGGTCCGTGTAGGCCCAACCGGGCCGGTACCGGTGGATGCTCGCTGATAAAGCAGGCGTCCATTCGCCAACGCAGGCCCACGCCTCACTTGCATGGACCAGCGAGGACCTCACGTTCACTTCCGATACATCCGCCGAAGGTTCGTGTTCGGTCGGAAGGTGCCGTCGGGAACAAGTTGAGCGACGATCCGGGCAATGTCGAGGGCGTTTGCGTGGTGTCGGGCGGCGACGTGGTGGAATCGGGCGAGGTCTCGCGGGTCGGTCTCGGCGAGGTCGAGCATCAACGCCAGCAGCGGCACGACACAACGAAATCCAACGGCCTCCACGGTTTCGAGGTAGGTCGCGCAGTCGGAGGCGCGCTTGATGAATCCTTTTCGACGGAGCGCTTCGAGTTGTTCAACCACGGCGGAGCGCGTCCAGCCGAGATACTCCGCGAGCTTTGGCACCGACGGCGCCGCATCGGCTTGAGCAGCGCGCAGCCGTCGCATCATGTCAAGTGTCGCGGCCTCGGCATCGTTGAGCATCGGGCGCATCCGCTCGGGCTCGGTGCGCGCGAATTGCAAGGCCTCGACGATCCGCGAGCGTTCCAAGTTTGTAAGCGGCCCGAATCGTTTTCTCATCGAGTCTAGGATAGCGGCGCCAGCCGATAGAGAGTAGCGCACATGGCAGGGCGACCGGCAGATTGGTAGTTCTTCCGACCCCCTCCCCCCGCGGTGCGATCGCGTGACAGAACCTAGGTAGAGTCCAGAGTCCGCCCCCGCCTTTCATGTCCGCGCATCGAAAAAAGGTTGGCCCCTAAATCACCGAAATATTTTTTCTGCGAGAATATACTTCGTTTCTCGCTAGAGGAATCCAAGACTCCTTCGGCGCAGGAAGGTCGACTCGCGATCGAGCGTCTGACGGGTCGGCTCGCTTACGGACACGGCCCCCAGTTGGCAAGCAGCGTCAGCAGGTCGAGGATGCCCACAGCCACCAGCGTGAGGAGGACGAGGGTTGAGGTATTCCGCGATAGGC
>JACZXL010000106.1 GCA_022571635.1 Planctomycetota bacterium | reverse complement strand
CTGGTACTTCGCGGCGATCTGAGCGTTGGCGGCGTTTCGTTTACCCTTGGTTGACATCGGATCAGCCCTCCACCGTGACGCCCATCGACCGGGCCGTGCCTTCGATGACACGCATGGCCGACTCGACGCTGCCCGCGTTGAGATCATCGAACTTTTCCTGAGCGATCGCCCGGAGCTGGTCCTTCGTAATCGTGCCGACTTTTTCCGTATTCGGCACGCCGGAGCCTTTCTCGATCCCCGCGGCCTCCTTGATCAGCACCGCGGCCGGCGAGGATTTGATCTCGATGTCGAACGTCCGGTCGTGATAGATCGTGACGAGACAGCCGACGACCTTGCCGCCCAAGTTCTTCGTACGGTCGTTGAACAACTGAATGAACTGCCCGGGGTTGACGCCCGCCGCGCCGAGAGCAGGCCCCAGTGGGGGGGCCGGAGTGGCCTGTCCGCCGGGGGCGACGATCTTTAGCTGCTTTACAATGCGCTTGGCCATGAGAGTCTCCTACCTCCCACCACGCCCCGAGCCGTCTCGATGGCGCCCCTCGTCAGAAGGCCAGGTTCCCGTTTCCGGGGGCGGGGGGCGACGCAGTGGTGCATGCGGTTGCGGATTTCGAGCCGGGCAGTATAGCGACGCGCCCCGGCCGGGCAAGGCACGATGTGCAAAGCCGCGAGCAACTGGTCGCGGTGACGATGCCCTAGGCTATGATCCGGTCTTCAAAACCCACCCTGTCGCCTCCGGCGCAACACCCCGCGGATATGCATCCGCGGCTAGCAGGCCTCGATGCCTTGATGCCTTCTTCAAGGACACGGCCCCCAGTTGGCGAGGAGTATCAGCAGATCATTCGCGCCGACCTGTCCGTTGTTGTCGAGGTCCGCCGACAAATCCGTTGTGGCCCATAAATCCATCAACGCCAGAAGGTCCTCGACGCCGACGCCAAAGGGTTCGAGCAGGTCCCCCGCGCAGGGCACGCGCGCCGGCGTTTCGGCGCTCGCCGAGAACTCGCCGGTGATGCTGTAGTCGTTGGCAGTCATCGTTCCGGAGGTAGCGTCCTCAGTGTCGGGTCGGGTAACAACGGTGCCGGAGAGTTCATACCCACCGCCTGATGCCTTGTCGATTTCGAACCGAACGATCCCTCCGATCAGTTCATACCCGCCGCCGGACTGAGCGAACACGGCGGCCAGGGACACCAGCAAAGTCGAGACTGCAATGCAGATCTTGACCATGCGGCTCATGATGGGCCTCCCTGATGATTCTGTTCGCGCTGCCGGACGAGCGTTTCCAGCGCAGTGAGCCGTGCCTGAAGTTCCGTGATCTGCGCGTCTCGCTGCTGAACGTGTCCGTTGAGTTCTTTGATTGCCTCGACCAACACAGGTACGAGACGAACGTAACTGACGGAATAGAACTCCTGATCGCCATCGCCGCCGGACACGAGCTCCGGCAGAACCTTCGCCACCTCTTGCGCAACGAAGCCGACCTGGCGGTCTTGGCTGAATCGGTGCTCGGGGAATTCGTCACGCTTCCAGTCGAACTGCACGCCGCGCAGCTTCAGGACCTTCTCGAGCGAGTCGGTCAGCGGCTGCACGTTCTCCTTGAAACGGGCATCCGAGCAGTTGAGGTAGGCGCCGGTGGTGCAGACGTCGCCGGCGCTGTAAACGCCGTAACCGGACGGACTGGCGGTCGCCCCGAAGACGCCGTAGTTGACACCGGAGGTAGCGGAGGCGAATCCGAATACGCCCTGGCCGGTGGTGCTGGCGGTCTGGAAGTACCCCCCAAAGGTGGTGCCCGAAGCGGCGGTGGCCCGGCCAAACACGCCCCGGCCGGAGGTACTGTTGGTCTGGGCGTATACACCGTAGTTGATGCCCGACGTCGCGCTGGCCAAGCCGTAGACGCCCCGGCCGGTCGGGCTGAGCGTGCGGCCGTAGACGCCGTAGTTGGTTCCGGAGGAGGCATTGGCATAGCCATAGACTCCCCGGCCGGTGGTGCTCTTGGTCAGACCATACACGCCGTAGTTGGCACCCGACGTTCGTGAGGCATAGCCGAAGACGCCCCGGCCGGTGGAGCTGAGGGTGCGACCATACACGCCGAAGTTGGTGCCCGAGGAGGTAGTGGCGTAGCCGAAGACGCCTCGGCCGTTCGTGCTGAGACTCCGGCCGTAGACACCGTACTTTGTGCCTGAGGAGGCGGTGTTGTAGCCAAAGATCGCCGCTGTGCGGGTGCCTTTGACGTACAGCCTGTAGTTGGACGAACTGCCGGTCCCGATGCCGACGTTCCCGATGTAGCGGATGCCGTGGCTGTCGATCTGCCAGCACGCGCAACCGGCGGTTGGATCACCATCATCGTCGCCCACGCCGGAAACTCCCGGCGGGCCGGGCGGACCCTGTAAACCTTGCGGGCCGCGTGCGCCGGGTGGGCCTTGCGGGCCGCGTGCGCCGGGTCGGACTTGCCCTCCGGATAGTCCTTGCGTCCCCGAGGTTCCCGCTGGACCTTTCACTCCGGCCGGGCTGGGGAGACCGGGGTCGCCCTTGGGGCCGGGCTCACCCTGCGCTCCCTGCCATCCTTGCCCGCCGATCGGCGCGCTCAGCGCATCGGCGATCGGACGAAGCGGCTGGCGCGGACTGAGCGTGGTGTCGTTGACCGCGATCTCCAGCCAGCGCTCGCCGGCATCAGACGCGATCTCGCCGAAGTCCAGGTCGATCGCGAAGAGGCCTTCGACAAGATCGAACGCCTGGGCAAACAGCGTCGGGCCGATCTGGTTCGCGCCGGCGGCCGAGTCGAAGAGCTTGAACGTCAGGTCTGCCAGGCCGTCATAGGGTTCACCCGACCACAAGAGTCGGCCCTGATACGTAAAGGCGGTACTGGGGGGTGACGCTTGCTCTTCATCGCCGCCAGATGCCAACATCGCGACAGCGAGAACTCCCGCGCCCGCAATGGCGATCAACGTCAGAAGCTCATTCTTCCTTCGCATGGTCATTTTCTCTCTTGTTCCAAACGCTCAGTCGTAGTGGGCCAGTGTATGACGTGGTAACAGCAGATGGCGTGCCGCACTTGAGGCCATTATACCATGCCGACCACTCGCAACGTAAGAAGAGACGAACTGATCCGCCCGGCGCGCCGTCCGCGTGCGGCGGATGGCCGAACCCTCGCCGTTGAAGTTCGGGCTCGACTCCGTGGCGAGACGCCACGGCTCTGTAACTTGCTTGCGGCTGTCAGTGATAGCGAATCGCGGCGCGCCGGGAGGCGTCGTCCCGGTGGTGATGCAGTGCTGATTGTGTTTGAACGTGAACCGGGGCGACATCCCGACCCCGATAGAATCGGTAGCTCGCTCGCAGGCTTTGCACGCAGTGCGCTGTTGTTACGCGCCGATGGCGAGGCGTTGGGCGAGGATCGTGGGGAGGCCTGCCTTCTCCGTCGCCAATTGCGCCGCGACGATGTCGTAGTCCTCACGATGCACGGTGAACGTGCCGTGCGCGAGATCGAGGACGGCGAAGCTTGCCCGCGGATCGGCGTCGCGCGGTTGGCCGACTGACCCCGGATTGCAGATGTAGCGCCGCTGCGGATCGAGCGGGATGGACACGCCGTCGCGCGGCATGTACGCCACCACCTCGCGCGAAGTGAGCGATTCACCTCCGTTGGCCGCCGGCCCCTCGAAGACCATCGGCACGTGCGTGTGTCCGACGAGGCAGATCGGGCGGTCTACGCCCATGAACGCGTGGGCGGCGATCCGGGCGTCGTAGATGTAGTCGGTGGGGCCGGGGACGGGACTGTCATGCACACACATCACCGACTCGTGCGGATAGTCGATCGCCTTGAGCCGGCACAGCGCATCCATGTGAAGCGGCCCCAGGACACGACGAGTCCAGATCACCGCTTGGCGGGCCGCACCGTTGAACTCCAGTTCACGCTTGGGGTTGATGACCGCGTCGTCGTGATTGCCCCGCACCGTCAGACAGCAGCAGCGCATCACCAGATCAATACATTGATCGGGCAATGGGCCATACCCGACGATATCGCCGAGGCAGATGATGCCGTCGACATCAAGCTGGTTGATCCGTGCCAACACAGCCTGCAAGGCGTGCAGGTTGCCATGGATGTCAGAGATGACGGCGAAGCGGCTCATAGTCGGCACCGGACAAGTACACCTCCGCGCGGGCGTGCTGAGCGCGCGGACTGCGCAACTGTCACGCGGCGAAACGTTGACACCCCCGGGCCTCTACGGCATACGTTCTATCGGAATACGAACGTCACAGTTACCAATGTTCGTCGAATGAATCACAGATTTTTGCGATCACCGACTCTGAAGCTCACAAGGGGCCTCAAGTCGGCAAAGACGGCGCACGAAACCAGCCGCGCGGTATGTCAGGCGATTTGGGTGAAGCGTCAGCCGTGCCCGGCGTGAGCACCCTCGGCCGGCACGATGTCGGCTGCTTGCTCAGCAATACTTTGCGTCGCTTCGGTGGTCTTGGCGGTTTTGGACCCTTTGGGCGATGCCGGCTCGGCGGGTGACGGGGCATCGGACTCAGCCTCAGTTTCAGCGGCCAGCTTTTGCGCAGCCTCTTGCCGTTTCAGTCGCTCGATCTTCGGACGATCCGGTCCGATGACCATGGTAATCCGCCGGCCGGCGAACCGCGGCTCCATCTCAACCTTCCCGACATCCGAGAGCGTCTCGATGATCTGCTTCATGCGGATCCGACCGCGCTCCTTGTGGGCCATTTCGCGGCCACGGAAGTTCTGCACGATCTGGACCTTGTGGCCTTCCATCAAGAACCGGCGGGCCTGATCCAAGCGGATCTCGATGTCGTGGGGATCGATCTTCATCGATCGCCCCAGCCGAATTTCCTTCAGCTCCGCTCCCTTGGACTTGGCCTTGTTGGCGCGGTCCTTCTTGGACTGTTCGTACTTCCATCTGCCGAAGTCCATGATGCGGACAACGGGAGGCGTCGAACTCGCGGCCACCTCGACCAGATCAAGGCCCGCGTCAAAGGCACGCCGCTTGGCCTCGTCGATTTCGACGACACCGATCATGTCGTCGTTCTCATCAATCAATCTGACCGGCGTCACGCGGATGCGTTCGTTGACACGCGGTCCGATGGGCGCCCTATCCGCGGCGCGGAAGAATCGTCTACGGGCGATGGCTCATATCCTCGTTTCGGCTCTCGGTTGGTACAGGCACGACAACCACCGAGCCGAGGGCGGCGGCAGAACGTGGCGTTGACTTTGCAAGCTTCGTCGGGCAAAAGGCCATACGGCTATATGATCCTGTGCCGACGATCAGATGTGTGCTGGCGGTTGATCAGCATCGAAACTCCATCGAAGCGGCCCAAGGTTCGCCGAGCCCCCAGCCCGACCCGTCCTGCGGCCACTACGGCTCATACACTACATTCACATCGGCCAACTGGCAAATTATATTTCAATGAAAGACTGTCAATTGACCGCTGAACCCGGCCTCCGCCACCAAACGCCCGGCGGCGCCGACCCTAGACGGTCATCGCCTGGAAGTGCTCCGCCACGACGGTTTGCCCGCCGCGCGAGTCGATCTCACGCCGCAGAGCCTCCACGAAGACGGCGATTGGAAGCGTCCCAAGGTTCTTGCGGATGCCCCGGGCCCGGATGCTGACCACGCCTTCCTGCTCGTCGTTGGGCCCAACCACCAGCAGATAGGGCACCTTCATCTCGACGGCGGCCATGATCTTGGCCTGGATGCGATCGTCGTTGCGGTCGATCCCGCCCCGCACACGCTGATCGGTCAGGGCCCGCTGGACTTTCTCGGCATAGGCCATCGACTTGTCGCTGATCGGCAGCACGCGCACCTGCTCCGGGGCCAGCCACGTGGGGAACGCCCCGGCGAAATGCTCGATCAGCACGCCGATGAATCGTTCCATGGACCCGAACGGGGCGCGATGGATCATGACCGGCCGATGGGGCTGATTGTCCGATCCGGTGTAGGTGAGATCGAAGCGCTCCGGCAGGTTGTAATCGACTTGGACCGTCCCGAGCTGCCACTCTCGTCCCAGGACGTCCCGGACGATGAAGTCGATCTTCGGCCCATAGAACGCAGCCTCGCCGAGCTCCTCGGAAACGTGCGTGCCCAATTCGGCGGCCGCATCGCGGCAGGCTCGCTCAGCCTTCTCCCAGACGTCGGGCTCGCCGACATACTTGCTCGAGTCCGGATCGCGCAAGCCAACCCGAACACGCAAGTCCTTCAGCCCGAGCGTCTCGAATGCAACCTTCACGAGACTGAGGCAGCCGCGAAGTTCGTCACTGAGCTGGTCCTCCCGACAAAACAGATGCGCATCATCGATGGTGAAGCTGCGCACACGAATCATGCCGCTCAGCTCGCCGGACTGCTCCCAGCGATACACGGTCCCAAACTCATTCAGCCTCACCGGCAGATCGCGATAGCTGCGCGGCTGGCTTGAGTAGATCTTGATGTGGTGCGGACAGTTCATCGGCTTCAGCAGATAGCCTTCGATATCGCCCGCCGCCATCATGTTCGCCAGGTCCGAGCACGAACACCCGTCGTCGGCAATCTTCCGCAGAAAGTCGCGCTCCATGATCGGCACGAACTGGCTGTCGGCGTAGTAGGGGAAGTGCCCGCTGGTCTTATACAGCTCCAGCTTGGCGATGTGCGGGCAGAACACCTCCTGGTATCCCTGCTTGCGCAATTCCTCGGAGATGAAGTTCTGAAGCTCCTTGCGCACGATGGCGCCGTTTGGGGTCCACAGCACGAGCCCCTGTCCGACCGCCTCATCGATGTGGAACAGTCCGAGCTGCTTGCCGAGCAGCCGGTGATCGCGCTTCTTCGCCTCCTCCAACTGGTCGAGATAGTCGGCCAATTGCTTTTTGTCGGCGAAGGCGGTGCCGTACACCCGGGTCAGCCGATCCGAGTTCGCGTCGCCGTGCCAGTAACTTGACGCCAGGCTCATCACCTTGAACGCGCCGATGCGGCCGGTGCTGGGAACGTGCGGACCTTTACATAAGTCCTCCCAATCCTTGTTTGGCTCGCCTGTGACATACCAACTGAGCCGATCCGAACCCGCTTCGACCGCGCGCTTAGCATTATCGATCTTGTACTTGCTGCCCTCGGTTTGCAGCTTCTTCATGCCTTCGTCGATCGCCAGTTCGTAGCGCGCAAACGGCCGATCCTCCGCGATGATCTTGGACATCGCCGCTTCGATGGCGTCAAAATCATCCGTGCTGATCGGCCTGTCCGCCGGCACGGACATGTCGTAATAGAACCCTTTGTCCAGCGGCGGGCCGTACACCAACTGAACGCCGGGAATGACGCGCTGGATCGCCTCGGCCATCACGTGGGCGCAGCTATGACGAATCAGCAATAGCGCCGCCTCGCTGGACTCGCCGGTCTTGCGATCGATCGAGGTGATCAGCGTAAGCTCGGCGTCCTGCTCGATCAGCGCGCCGGCATCGCGCAGCTCGCCGTTGATCTGCGCGCCGATGACCGCCTTGGCCAGGCCGGGCCCGATGTCGGCCGCGACCTCAGCGGCCGTCACCGGCTGGTCGTACGCGCGGACGGATCCGTCCGGTAGAGTGATGCGGGGCATACTTCGGGTCCTTTGCGTTCCGGCTACCAAGATACCGCCCTCGAATAAAAAAACAGGCACGACCGTTCGGCCGCGCCTGATGCATCTTCTTCAAGAGCCCACGCGACGGCCGTCACCCCTGGCGGGTGGTGGTCGTGATCGTCGTCGTGGCCGTGGTTCGTAAGTACATAGTCAGACCAAGGATAGCCCAGACCGGCCCACAATCAATGTTGGCACGAGCCGGGGCAAGCCTTGAGGTCTGAGGCCTGAGACCCGGGCTCGTTTGGACGTACCGTACCACCGAGCGTTCCGAGCACGAGTCTAGCGCCTCCTGGAAACCCCAGGTCCAGTCGCTTGCTTCTGTCCGGAATCGACGGTGACAAACCGGCCCCCGAAAAAGACTCCCGTCCCCTTTGCTTGCCAACTCGGCGAACCCGACCACGTCCCCCGGCGTGCGCGCTGCATAGATATAAAACCGCTCACCAATGATCCGCGTCCGCCGAGTGCGATACTCGATCGTCTTGATCCCCCGCAGGATCAGCTCGGCATAGGGTTGGCGGATAGAGAGGGCTCGCATATAAATGGTATCGGGTGCTTACTGGCCGGAATTCACGCCTGTTGATGGTCCAGCGGAGCGCTTCGCGCGAAACTGCTAGACTAGCTATAGTACGATGACCTGCCATGCCCGCATTGCGAACCCCATCCATTTCGTTCGTCAATCTCAAGGGCGGCGTCGGTAAGACCGCGCTAGCGGTGAATGTGGCGTTCGCCCTCGCTGAGTGGTATGGCCGCAGCGTGTTGCTGGTCGACATCGATCCTCAGTTTAACGCGACGCAGCACCTCCTCGACGAGTCGATTATCGTAAAGGGCCTTAAAGGGAAGACGATCAAGGACATTCTTGATCCACCACCACCCACGATGCCTGTAGGAACGGGCAAGAAGAAGAAGAAGAAGGCGCCTCGGCCGAGCCCTCGCCGGTTCCTGCGAGAGATTGAAGTCGCAGATGGGTCTCTGCATCTCCTGCCCTCGCTCCTCGATCTCAGCTTCGTCAATAGAAATCCACAGGCTCAGCACGGCCGTCTTGAGAAATATCTACATGAGATCGAAGACGACTTCGACATCATTCTGATCGACTGTCCACCCACGATATCAATCTTGACAATGGCGGCATTCAACGCGAGTCGGTACTACGTTATACCGGTCACGCCCGACTACTTCGCGCCAATCGGCATCCCGCTGATGGAAGAAGAGGTTGAGTACTTCCTCGGCAATCTACATGCGGATACGGCCGAGATGCAGCCGCTTGGAATCGTCTTCACTATTGTCGATCAACGCTGGCACGCAAATTGGGAAGATGTCGCCAATCGCGTAAAGGGCGCGACAGAGATTGAGGTCTTCGACACTCATTTTTCTCACAGCAAGCGCTGGCGAGATTGCGCCCCGAAACACCGCCCGGTGTACGAGGAAGAGCGGAGCGGTACGCAGAGGCGGCAGCTTGAGCAGTTCATGGAGGAGTTTATGGAACGACTTGAAACAGCCGAATCGGAGCGTGCGGAATGAGACAGCGTGACCTTATTTCGGCGATCGAAATGTTGCTGGACAGCACGGAGGCACTCGACCGCCTGCACAAGATTCCCGCCCGAGAAATCGATCAGCTGATAGAGTTGTTGTCCACACAGAGCGGTGTGCGGTCGCTTCGTCGGCTGCTTGAGACAATTCGATCGTCTCCGCGCGGAAGCCGGGCGCGAGCGCCGGAGCCACAGAAACCGGCGCTCTTCGACAGCGGCGATGATATCAATCTGGGCAAGTTGCTTGACAGAATCTTTGCAGACAAACGACGTTTCCCGACAGTGGCTTCTATCGCCGAGTTCGTCCATAAGACGTTCGGCCTACGCATCGACTATGCCAAGCATGGTCGCGCTCGATATATTGGAAAGGTGGTAAAGAAGATAGCCGCCAGTCCGAGCGCAATGGCGCGTGTTCGGAAACGACTTATCAATTCGGGTCCGAGCGAGCAAGACCAGGCCTACAAGCAGCTTTACGATTACATTCGCGGTCGGCACCGGAACGGCAACGATGGCTCGTCGAGTTGATCGCCTTCGCGCGGAATCAAATCGCACACTGGATGATGCGTACGCTGACTTTTGCGAGGGCATCGAGATGCTCTTCGCCGACCGTCCAACCTCCCGAGCGAGTGGCGAGCCGTCCATAAGGCGAGCGTTCAACGCGATCTACTCGGTCCTGGAATGGTGTCGCGTGGTTAGGAAGGGCGGTGGCGCCTGCGCGTTCCTCCGGGAGATTCGGAGCGCCGCGCCCATGTCCATCGCGTTGGCGAGCGTTGGAATCTACGACGCAGCGTTTCTCAATCTGCGTTATTCCGTCGAGTGTCTACTATCGTACTTGTACTTCCGCGATCACCCCCGGGAGCTTGAGCTGGCTGAGAACGACGAGGATATGTGGGTGCTGACTCGCCCGAAGACTGTTGTGCAATTCTTGCGTAAACTTCCGGAGTACGAGTCGCAAGTGGCGAGCAGCGTTCTTTCGCAGGTGTACTCGCTCTATCAGGACTTGTGCAAACATGCCCACCCCCGCTCGACCAAGCGGATGCGATTTCGGAAACACCTCATAGATTTGAACCCGACCGCCTCTGAAGCTACAGAGTACGCTCAGGTGGTGCTTCGTCTATCACGGTGCGCATGTGCGTTATTACGATTCACGGATAGAACTGCCTTCGAGCGCGCCTCGGAGACAACTCAGTACACGATGATGCGCACGGTTGCAGCTGATTTTCGCCGGAAGGTGGAATTGGTTCTCCGGTAACGGGAAGAATCCTCACACCCTCCCGGTGGATCATCCACGACGTCACACCTCGAAGACCTCCCTCTGCGAATACCAAGTGGAAGAGTGGCGTCCATTTCCAGAGTTGGCCCGTTCCTTATCCGTGTTCGACCTGACTGAGACTACTTCCCAAGAACACCAATTACGGACTCGCGCTCGGCCCATATCTGCATGTCAGAATTTCATCTCGCAAGAGGCATAGCTCGTTTCCGAGCATGCCTCTCCACGCGTCGGGCAACTGCTTGGTGGGTTCGGGCAGTGCCTTTCCCGGGATTGGCAACTGCTGGAGCCTTCTGCGGGACTGCCGGAGCGCGTGAAAGAACTCCTTCTTGGTCCTAAGCAAGTCCTTTCAACCAGCAAGCAACTCTTTGCTCGCTCTAAGCAGTCCCTTCCTCGCTCCAAAGAGTCCTTTCCTCGCTCCAAAGAGTCCTTTTCTCGCTCCAAAGAGTCCTTTCCTCGCTCCAAGGAGTCCATTCCTCGCTCCAAGGAGTCCATTTCTCGCTCTAAGCAGTCCAGTTACGCGGGTTTCCCGGTCTGCGCAGCCACAAGCGGGCCGCTTTTGGGCATCGGGATAAGGTCCGCCTGCGGCTCTGGAGGTGGTGACGCGAAGAACCGCCCATTCGAACGAGAGTAGTTCGCAGCCGTGTCTGCAAAGGGTTGACCAGTACGTTCCGGAGGCCGAATATACGAGTGGTAGCTTGCCTTGACCGATAGACACCCAGATATTGGGTGTGAAGGAGCTTCTCGTGATCTGCCCGTACTGCGGTGAGGACGACGACAAGGTGATCGACAGCCGTGCCTCGGAGGGGGGGATGGCGATCCGTCGCCGGCGCAAGTGTCTCGGATGTCACCGCCGGTACACCAGCTACGAGCGGATTGAGAAGACGGCCCGGATCGTCGTGGTGAAGAAGGACGGCACGCGGGTCGCCTTCGATGGGTCCAAGATCCTCGCCGGCATCCAGGCTGCGTGCGGTAAACGGCCGATTCCGGAGGACTTCAAGGTCAAGCTCGCCCAAGAGG
>JACZXL010000338.1 GCA_022571635.1 Planctomycetota bacterium | reverse complement strand
CAACGAGCAAGGGAAATCACTTGATGAACGCTTCGCTGAACTTACCGCCTCGATCGCGTGACATGGAACCTGCTGAGGATTAGACATGAATGCACACGTCGTCTTCGCCATATTCAAGCGGAACTTCGTCAGCTATTTCTCCAGCCCGATCGGGTACGTGTTCATCTGCGCGTTCGTGCTGTTGAGCGCCTTCGCCACCTTCTGGCCCGACGAGTTCTTCAACGCCAACCTCGCCAACCTCGATCAGCTCAACAAACGACTGCCGTGGATCATGTTGGTGTTCGTCCCCGCCGTGACCATGGCCACGTGGGCCCAAGAGCGAGAGCACGGAACGGACGAATTGCTGCTGACGCTCCCGGCCGGCGATTTCGATGTCGTCGTCGGCAAGTACCTCTCGGCCCTGGCGATCTTCACCGTTTCGCTGATCTTTTCAATATCCAACATCGTCGTGCTGATCGGACTCGGCGAGCCCGATATCGGCCTGCTGGCCGCCAACTATCTCGGGTACTGGCTGGTCGGGGCGGCGATGTTGTCCGTCGGCATGGTCGCCTCGTTCCTCACGAGCAACCTCACCGTCAGCTTCATCCTGGCTATGGCGTTCAACACACCGTTGGTCTTTGCCGCCTACGCCGACGCGCTCATTCCCCAACGTGAAGCAGCGCTGGCCGTGCGGAGCTTCGGCGTGGCCGAGCAGTTCAGCGATCTGGGGCGAGGTGTCGCGACCATCTCCGCGCTTGCGTTCTTCGGCTCGATCGTGATCGTGATGCTGTACGTGAGTATGGTGCTCATTCGACGGCGACACTGGGTCAGCCGACGGGCGGGGATCCCCATGGCCGCGCATTTTCTCGTCAGAACCATCTCCCTGGCAGCCATCGCCGTCGGCGCGACCGCTCTGGCCAACCGATTTGATCAGCGGTTCGATCTCACCCGCGAAAAACTCAGCTCCCTGAGCGCCCAGACGCGAGCACTACTAAAGAATCTCAGTCCCGAGCAGCCCGTGTTCATCGAGGCGTACATTAGCCCCGAGGTACCGGAGCAGTACGTCAAGACAAGACTCGACCTTCTGATGATGCTGCGCGAAATCGATTCGCTGGCGGGTGACAACGTCATCGTGCGAATCAACACGACCAGGCGGTTCTCCGATGAGGCTCAAGAAGCACAGGCACAGTTTGGAATCGACGCCCGACCCGTGCAGTCCACCGTCGGCGGCAAGTTCTCTCAAGAAGACATCTACCTTGGCGCAGCCTTCATGTGCGGGTTGGACCGTGTCGTCGTGCCATTCTTCGACCGCGGCATACCGGTGGAATACGAAACCGTCCGATCCATCGCCACTGTCAGTCAGCAATCGCGCAAGCGCCTCGGCATCCTCACGACCGATGCCCAGCTCTATGGCGGACTCGATTTCCAGACCATGTCGAGCCGACCCAACCAGCAGATCGTCAGCGAACTCAACAAACAATACGAGACGGTGAGGATCAACCCCGCCAACCCCATCCCCGACGATCTGGATGTGCTGCTGGCCGTGCAGCCATCGTCGCTGCCCGCCGCGCAGTTGGACAACTTCCTCGACGCAGTGCGCCGCGGCATTCCGACCGCGATCTTCGAAGACCCCTTCCCGTTTATTGACACTCGAGTAGCGGCAACAAGCCAACCGCGCATCTCTCCAGGCGGCAACAACCCGTTTATGAATCAACCACCGCCGCAACCCAAGGGCAACATTCAACAGCTGTGGGATCTGCTTCAAGTCGACTTCAGCGATCGGCAGATCGTCCGCGACGACTACAACCCGTACCCCAACCTCGGTCAACTGCCTCCGGAGTTTGTGTTCATCGGCGTTGGTTCCGGCGCTGACGAGCCGTTCAGTCAACACAGCGCAAGCACCAACGGATTGCAGGAGATGATGCTGCTGTTCCCCGGCTCGATTCGACCGCGTCTTGGTGCGACGACCCAGGTCACGCCGCTGCTGATGACCGGCGATCAAGCTGGGATCGTCAATTTCGATGACATTCGACTGCGTACGTTCCTCGGCTCCGGCGGATTGAACCCCAATCGGCGCGTGATTCTCACCCAGCAGCCCTACACGTTGGCCGCGCAAATCCGCGGATCGATTGACGGCGCTGACCAATCGTCCAGCCCAACCGACGAGCAGGGTGATGAAGAGGCAGGCCCGGCGGCTGAATTCAACGTCGTACTCACCGCTGATATCGATCTGCTCTATTCGATTTTCTTCAATCTACGCGCGCAAGGAACCAATCCCGATGCGCCGGTGAATCTCGAGCTGGACAACGTGACGTTCGTGCTGAATGTGTTGGATGAATTGGCCGGCGACGATCGATTCATCGAACTCCGCAAACGGCGCCGCATCCACCGCTCGCTGACCGCAGTGGAAAAGCGAACCGAGCAGGCGCGACAGATCACCAACCAACAGCGTGAGCAGTTCATCGCCCAGTTCGAGCAGAAGCAGGCGGACGAGCGCCGCAAGCTGGATGAAGAGATCGAGAAGCTCCAGCAGCGTCCGGGCATCGACATCCAGCAGATGGCGCTGGAAGTGCAAGCCAAGATGCAGGCTCGCAACAAGCGAATGCAGGCCGCAACCGAGCGCCTCGAGCGAGAACGCGACGACGCCCTCGAGAGAATCGAGCGCGACCTGACGATGGAGATTCGCCGCGTCCAGGATCGGTACAAGTTGGCGGCGGTGACGTTGCCTCCCATCCCCCCATTGCTGGTGGGCGCCCTCGTCTTCGCCAGGCGGCGCCGAATCGAGAATGTCGGTACGCCGCAGCAACGGATGCGGGGCCGCGAAACATCCTCTGTTAGCGGCAGCGCATGATGAAAGAGCACACTGATGAGTGAGCAGGTCAAGACAATCATCTACATTGTGGTGGCGGGCGTTTCATTGGTCGTCGCGTGGGTGGCCAGACCGGCTTCGCCCTCGCGCGACCCCTTCGACGATGCCGGCCAGGCGTTCTTCGAGGATTTTACCGATCCGCTGGACGCCGCCAGCC
>JACZXL010000105.1 GCA_022571635.1 Planctomycetota bacterium | reverse complement strand
TGGCCTGGCTGAGCAAGTGCCGTGCGATTCTGATTCGGTACGACAAGAATCCATCGAACTACCTTGGGCTCATCCAGTTGGCCTGCGCCTTACTCTGGTACAGGCGATTGAGTGTTTTGAGATAGTTTCTTAGTGGGACGGGCTTCCAGCCCGTCGTTCTCACTCTTCCAGACCGGCAAGTCTCCATAGGCGACTCGCCGAGGTGAGATGCCCGTCCCACTATTCGTCAGACAGAACCTAGGCGCTTTCTTTGATGTCGTCCGGCTCGTCTGTGTCGACGATCGCTTTGGTGACCCAGTCAAGACCTAGGTCGGCCGGGGGGACATTCGACCGGAAGATTGGATCCTTGGACTGGACGACGATCTGAATACCGACGTCATAGACGCCCTGCTTGACATGGCGGCAGAAAGCGACGAGACCGCCGACGAACAGCGAAGGCGCGTCGCCCGCAGACTTGCTAATCGCCACCTCGACCGGTTCGCCGCGGTCGAGCGGCTGGCTGGCCAGCACGCCAATCCCGCCGGTCGAGATGTTGCGCAGGTACCCCTGATCGTGCCGAAGACGATTCTCTTGTGCAACGAACGAAATGATCATGCACGGCGCCAGCAGATCGCGGCGCTCCTGCTTCCGGGCGCTGGCGACCCGATCCGAAGGCACGTCGTTCAGCTCCTGGGCGATCTGTAGCACGAGATCTTCATCGAAGGCGGCAGCGCCGTCCGCAAACGGCCCTGCGCCGATCCGCCCGGCCACCGGGTCGTCTGCCTCGGGACCAATGGTGAGCACGTCGCTGGTGTCGTCCGGCTCGAGGCTCTTGAAGCAACAACGGTCCTTCCCGCTGCGTTTGGCCTGATACATGAGCTCGTCGGCGGCGGCGATGAGCTGTTGCGGCACGACCTCGGCCCCCGGCCGAGCCCACACCGCGCCGAGGCTGCACGTAACGGGCATGCGCAAGCGCAATCGAACGTAGTCGATGCCGCGAACCGTGTTGGCAACCTGCTTGGCCCTTCGCAGCGCCTCGTCGTGATTACAGGCGGGCAGGACAACGACAAACTCCTCGCCGCCGTAGCGTCCCGTAAGGGCGCCGTCGGGCAGTATCCCGCTGATGGCGTCGGCCACGCGGCGCAGGACCTCGTCGCCGCGCTCATGTCCGTATTCATCATTGAGCCGCTTGAAGTTATCCAGATCAAGGAAGAACACGGCTAAGGGAACGCGGTTCGAGGCGCCGGCTTTGATGTACTTCGTTGCTTCATCGAGCAGAGCCGCCCGGTTGAGCAGCCCGGTTAACGGATCGCGGGCGGCTTGTTCACGGTATTGACCCAGGGCGTGCTTCAAGTGGACCTGCTGCCGCAAGACCTGTTCGCGCTCAGCTTCGGCGACCTCGAGGTGTAGTTCGGTTTCGCTGGCGACGTCGCTCAGGAGACGATTGGCCTCCTCCAGAATGTTGGTCACATCCAACTCGGCGGGCAGCTGATCGCGCAGCAACGGCGCGATGTCGCGGTAGCTCTCGGCCGCTTTGACGAAGCAGTCCGTCAGGCCTTGCTCATCAAGCCCCAGGTTCCGGTGTGCATAATATCGCAGGGTCGGTCCTGATCGCGAGTCGCTCTGATCGCCGTGCAGCCGCATCGAACCGAGAAAGTAGCTCAGAGCGCAGAGACGCTGAGACTCCGGGGCGCCGCGCTCCAACTCAATCGGCGTGTGATGTTGCGACAGCGGCTCGGCAATAATCGCCGGCAGCTTCCATCCCTTCGCCATGACTCCGATCGCATCGACATGACTGTGTCGAAACTGCTCACGCTCTTTCTGGTAGAACGCGGCCGGCGCAAGGTTGCGGGTGTAAAGTTCCCCATACTCAGCACCGTACAACTGCACGAGCGGCAGCACACCGCAATCCTGCAAGAGACCGATGAGAAAGGCTTCCTCCGCGTGATTTGGCGCGACGTTCGTGGCCATCTGTCGCCCCAGACAGGCCCGCAGGACCGATTGCTGCCAGAATCGTTTTAGATCGAATGGACAGTCCCCGAGGCGGTCAAGGTGCGATACCAACTGAAAGCCCAGCGCCACCATTCTGATCCGGCGTAGGCCAAGGATGGTCACTGCCCGCTGAATGGTGGTCGCCGGCGTGCGCTGGGCGAATCGCGCGGCGTTGGCCATCTCTAACAAGCGTGCGGCCAGAGCGACGTCCGCCTGGATCGCCTGGGCAAACTGCTCCGCGCTCGAATTCGGATCGTTCACCAGCTCCAGGATCTGAGCGGCAATGGCCGGATTGCTCGGCAGCTTCGCCTTGGCGAAGACTCGGCGCAGCTCGTCCTCCAGCGAACTCGCGTCGCGAGGAGCCCCGGTCGGATGGTTTTCGTCGATCTGATTCACGGCGCACCCCAAGCAGCTGGAACAGACGTCGTGGTCGCCCCGGTGCGACTATCATCGGCGCATCGGCGCCGGCCCCTGAGCGCCTGGCACGACCTGTCCGTGGATAACTGTGCTGGGAACACGAAGATCGTCCGGCTCGACTTGGATCCGGCCGATAACCTTGAACCACCGTTCGCTCGGGCCGTGAGCCACCAGCCCCGGTCGTCGCATCGGCTTCGTTCGACCAGCCGGTGCTTATAGTCTGGCACATGACCGCACGTGATCTGGTGACGAGTCGAATTGCCGGGCGAGCTCGGCGCTTTCCGGACCTCGATCTGACGCCGCTTGACACCGCCGGCCTCGATCGCCGCGACGCCGCCTTGGCCTTTGCCATCGATCGAGCGGTCGCACGGCGGTGGCTGACGCTTATCACCGTCATTGAATCCCAATTGAATCGGTCGTGGCCGTCGCTCCAACCGCAGGTGCAGGCGGCGCTGCTCGTCGGTACAGCGCAGCTCTTGTTACTGGAGCGCCTCCCCGATCACGCGGTGATCAATGAAGCGGTGCAGTGGACCAAGGTGAACGCCGGTCCGAAACCTGCCGGCTTGGTCAACGCGGCGCTGCGCAAAGTGGCCGCCATGCGTCAAGAGACCGTAGCTGAGCATGATCCAAAGCGCCGCGATGAAGTTCCGTTGCATGATGGTCGAGCTCGGCGTTTGAGCCACCGGATCTTCGAGGCCGAGCCGCTGCCCCGACTTGCCCAGCAGACATCGCATCCTGTTGAACTTCTGAAACGGTGGACCGAACGGTTCGGTTTGCAACGCTCGACCGAACTCGCGCAGCACAGCATCCTGCGACCACCGATTCTGGTGACGGCCCTGGCCGCGGCGCATCGGGCATGTGAGCCGCACGACGAGCCGGGCTTTGCCGTCTTCGGCGGCGATCATCGCGAGCTGGAGGCGCTGCTCGAGGCCCATCCCTCGGCTCGGGTCCAAGACCCCGCAACGGCCGCGGCCGTCAACGCCACGGCTGACCTGCGGCCGAAGATCATTGTCGATGCCTGTGCCGGCAAAGGCACCAAAGCCCGCCAGTTGCACGAGACCCATCCCCACGCCAGGATCATCGCCAGTGACAAAAACGCGGATCGGCTGGCCACCCTGCGCGCCGTCGCCGATCGAACGGATCGCCTGGAAGTGATCGAGCCGGGGCGGATGAGGGACCTCGTCGGGCAGGTGGATCTGCTCGTGCTTGATGTGCCGTGCAGCAACACCGCCGTGCTGGCCCGCCGACCCGAGGCGAAGTACCGCTTCGGCCCCGAGAGCCTTTCGCAGTTGGTCGACCTGCAGCGGCAGATCATCGCGGACCATCTGTCTCTACTCGCCGAGTCGGGCCATTTGCTGTACAGCACGTGCAGCCTGGAGCCTCAGGAGAACGAGGCCCAAGCCAAATGGATCGTGCGGTGGCACGGCCTGCGAGTCCAGCGCGAAAACCTGCGCCTGCCTCAGGGCCTGCCCGGCGAGCCCTCGCGGCGCTACACCGACGGCGGCTACTTTGCCTTGTTGCAGAAGAAATGACCGCCGAGCGACCCGCCGCTTGGGTGTGGCCCGAGGCTGTGGTACCATGCCCGGCTCACGCGCTGCTCCGGGCGGGCGCGGTGACCCTTGGTTCGCTCAGCTTCTGCGATGATGAACATTACCGACATTCTTACACCCGACGCCGTCAAGGTGCCCCTGCTTGCTACGGGTAAGCGGGACATCATCGACGAACTCGTCGATCTTCTGGCTGAGGCGGGCCTCATCGACGACCCCGACGGCTTGAAGCAGGTGGTCTGGGACCGCGAACAACAGCGATCCACCGGCATCGGTGAGGGACTGGCGATCCCCCACGGCAAATCCAACTGCTCCAAGAACCTGGTCATGGCCGTGGGCCGGCCCGCCAAACCGATCGACTTCGACGCCGTGGACGGTCAGCCCGTCTATCTGGTCGTGTTGCTGGCTTCGCCTCCGGACAAAACCTCCGAACACATCCAGGCGCTGGGGAAGATCAGCCGGCTTATGGCAGACCCGAATTTCCGAGTCAGCGCCTACGCCGCCGAGTCGGCCGAGGATATGTACCGCCTCTTCGAGCAGGCCGAAGCGTAGAGGCAGGCATCAAGGCATCAAGGGATCAAGGCATCAAGGGATCAGGGGATCAGGGGATCAGGGGATCAGGGGAAGGCGAACTCTCGTTGCGCCAATGGCATCGAAGGTTCGGCCGGTGTCGTCCTCCCCTACGACGTATGCCTTGATCAGGGCTGCGCTGTTGGGAAGCGCTTGGTCCAGCGCGATCTCAAACCGCCCGTCCTTGACTTCGCCCTCGAGCTGTACGAGAACACGCTCGTTGGCCAGCGGATAGTTGTGCGCGGCTTTCGTCTCCAGTTCGGGATCGTTCATCCCTTGCACGGACATGAGCTGATCAGCTCGCGCCGGCTTGGTGCGCGCCGTTTCGATGGTGATGACCACCCGCCCGGTCTGCATGTTCGGCACCCGGCCGGTGATTCGCTCACTATGTAGCGTAAGCTCTTCGACTCGCCCCACCGGAAGCGCGATGCGCAGCGCCGGGTCGCCCAGCAGGTTGTAAAGATGAGCGTGCATGTGACGAAGCTGCGACAACGTGCTCTTCCAACCCTGGGCAATTGCAATCGGCAACACCAGCGCATCCAGTGATCGATCCACAGCATCGATCTCGATCATGGATCGCGTCGCCAGGAGATCCAGCTCCCCGACCGTCTCGATGCGCTGACCGAACAGTAGTTGCGTGATGTCCTTTTGCAGGATCAAGTTGGCGTAGGGATGGGTGATTCGGCTGCCGGCAATGACCGCGACCGGTCCCGCTGGATGCAGCAGCATTGTCTCGGCGAGACTCAGCCGATCGTCGGGCAGGTCATACCAGCCGGCGCTGCAACACGTCAGGAGCGCGATAGGGAATCGCGCATGGTTTCCAGTAAGCCGCGCAAGGTCGTCGACGTTCAGAATGTCGAACCGTTGCCCGTTGAAGTTCAAGTAATCGAAGCGCTCAGCCGAGCCGTGCCCGATGTAGTTGAACAGCAGCGCGCCGTCGCCCAGTTGGCCCAGCACGGTGTCCGTCAACTTCGACGGGGCCGGGCAATAGATGGACGATGCTTTGGCGTAGGTCATCGAGATGTCGAACTCGTCGGGCACGAGGCGCGTCGCCATCTGCTTGAATAGCATCTCCAACAACGTATCAGCCAAGCCGAAGCGGCCTTCGCCCGCGGCATACGCGATGCGCCGACGCCACACCCCGAACGGGGCGTCGTGCTCGTATCGCTTGATTTTCTCCAAGACGCCGATGGCCTCGTCGTTGGTTCGCGCGGGGATTCGGCCGAGCGCGATGTCGGGCAAATCGTCGGTATCATCAATCAGTTGATACGGATGGTCCGTGGCGTAATTGTCGTCGTCGATGTCCCGAAGTGCCGGGTCCGGCTGGGGAAAGGTCCAGGTGGGCACGCCGCGCGGATCGGCATCGCCCAGCAACAACACCGCGACCGGAAGTGTCGCATCCTCTTGGTGATCGGCCGCAAACTGCCGGATCGTCCCGCGCAGGGCTCGACACTGCACAGCGGCATCGTCAGCGGGCTCGACGGGATGACGCACGACGCTCCACCCGTCTTGGGTGCGGTAGTCCGCCCAGGCTGCGGCCGCTTTCTCGAGGTGTGCCGCGTGGATAATCAGATACGAACCCCTGGAAGTGTGTTGAGCATCCCCAGCCGGCGCGGGCGATGTCGCAAAGATCGTGGCCGACAGAGTGACAAGAAGCATAATTCTGGAAGGATCAATACGCATCAGCGGTTCCATGCTATCGACCGGTTCCGTCAATACTATTCACGGCTTGACCGATCGGCACAAACAACTCAACCGTCGGCGGACCTGTTTTATGGCACGAAACCCTTTATTGAGTCCTGTGTTCGTAGTGTTCGGCGACGTCAGTCGTACCAGCCGCGGATGCATATCCGCGGGCGCCCGCACATATTCATGTGCGGCTGGGAGAGATAGGCGTAGACTGAACGCAGCCATCGAACATTCCATTCACAGGACTCAAAAGCCCCCCGGCAGAGCCGGCCCGTCCCCGGGCCGGGATCGGCGCAGCCGATGAGATCGCACATAACAATGAAGGTATCAACGCAGCCTCCGGGCTGAGGACAGGTGAGGCTCTGATGGAATATCCTTTATTACCGTGAAGCGCCGCCTTGCCAAGCTCGCAATGTTCCTCCTCCTCGGCGCGATCGTCAACGTCGCCGTGGCGTGGGGGTGTGCATCCATGAACGCGATGAAGGCGGGATCAGGTCAACCTGCGGTATCTCCGGAGGATGACCTGACTTGGTGGGACAAATACGCACCTCACGAAGTCTCAGGACCGCCTATCATGTCGCATACATTCAGTTCGGGGTTCGGCAAAGTAGTAACCAGGATGTGGGAGCGTCGGCGACTGGATGGGACTGGACGCCCCGGAGTTATCGTTCTGCGGGTTAGAACAGGATGGCCAATGGGGTCCATGGAGTACTCGCGATGGCTGGTTGAGCCGTTCGTACCGCAAGAGATTGTACAGGCCGCGATCCATACCCAACGTCTGCCGTATGTTATAGGAAAGGATGATTATCTACCCCTGCGACCACTCTGGCCGGGCTTTGCGATCAACACCGTTTTCTACGCTGCGATACTTTGGTTGCTAACGCTTGGCCTATTAACTGCGCGCCGAATGATCCGCCGCAAGCGCGGGCGCTGCATCAAATGTGGCTACGACCTGCGCGGAACTTCTGGGGGCGGGGGTGTGTGTCCGGAGTGTGGGGCGCCGGCAACGTAATGCCCGGCGATGCCATCGCCGGCTTTACACGGTTCGACATGGGATCGGGTGCCACGCACAGCGAGCGCAGCGAGTCGTGCGTGCTCCACACCCAGTTTGCAAGCGCACTGACGACTCCCTTCGGTCGCTGTCAGTGGCACCCCACTGGAACATGGGCGGGTGCCATGTTCCATCCGCGGTGCGGGGAAGCATGTCTTGCGGGTGCCACGCACAGCGCAGTCGTGCGTGTCTTCGTGCGCACAGATAGTACTGAATCACCAAGCGCACTGACGACTCCCTTCGGTCGCGGTCAGTGGCGCCCGTTTGAATTGCAAGCAAAACACTTCCTCCTCCCTTCAAAGGGAGAGGGGAGTAAGACTCCCGGCAGAGGCGGGCGCTAACCGTTGGGATATTGCGCTTTTGCCGTGAAGCGCCGCCACCTTGGGATTACGCTTCTGCTACGCCAATCTCTCCCAGCGCGGCATCGACTTTGGCGGCGAAGATGAAATCACTTTCGGCCAGACCATCGATCTTGTGCGTCCAGACTTCCACCTTTACTTTCCCCCACGCGAGGTAGAGGTCCGGGTGGTGGCCTTGCTGCTCGGCGATCTCCCCGATTCGGTTCACGCAAGCCAGCGCTTTCACAAAGTCGGGAAAGTCAAATGACTTGGTGAGATGGTATTCCTGTTGCACCGTCCATCCGTTCAGTTCGCCCAGCAACTGTTCGATTTTCTCCTCGGGCAACGGCGGCGTCCCACCCTTACACGGCACGCACTCGCGGCTTGCTAATTCACAGTCCATGCCAGCCTCCGTTTCGTGGATGAAAGGATCGGTCATTGTCCGGCTGATCGCTAGCTCGTTTCCGCCGGTGTCTCATCGAGCATACCGCGCTTGTCTTTCACCGTTGCGAACTCGTCCGCATCCGGCGGCGCATCCTTCATCACCGAGATCTCCGGCCACTCGGTTGCCAATCGAGCGTTCAACTCCAGGTATTCAGCCCACTCCTCGGGTACATCATCCTCGGCAAAGATCGCGTCGACCGGGCATTCGGGGATGCACAGATCACAGTCAATACAAACGTCCGGGTCGATGACGAGACAGTTCGCACCCTCGCGAAACGCATCGACGGGGCAGACGGTGACGCAATCGGTGTATTTGCACTTGATGCAAGGTTCAGCCACAACGTAGGTCATGCAAGGTCTCCGAGCCGCAAATCCCGTTTTTTCAATCGAACGACGAGTCGCGCGAAGATCGTTGAGAACTGCGCTGCAACACGTCCGACGAGTGTACTCGCCTCGCCGTGGCTGCGGCAAATGCTCAAATGAGACACGTTTGGGCTAATGATCGCAGGACAACAATCCAGCCACACATTCCACAAACGACGCAATCTCTGGTACATCACAGTCATGGCACAGCAGACGCATCGCATCGGATGGATCGGCACGGGGGTGATGGGCGCGGCCATGGCCGGGCACTTGCTCGAGGCCGGGCATGAGGTGGTTGTCCATTCGCGGACGAAATCCAAGGCGCAGCCGTTGCTCGATAAAGGCGCAGCGTGGGCGAACAGTCCGGCCGAGGCGGCTGACGGCGCCGACGTCGCCTTCTCGATGGTGGGGTTTCCCGCGGATGTCGAGGCCGTGCATCTGGGTCCGCAAGGCACGCTGATGTCACAGCGCCCGCCGAAGTACATCGTGGACATGACCACAAGTCGCCCGAGCCTGGCGGCGGACATCGCCCAGCAGGCGGCCGCCAAGGGCGTGGGCAGTATCGACGCCCCGGTCAGCGGCGGGGACGTGGGGGCCCGAGAGGCGACGCTCTCGATCATGGCCGGCGGCGAGCAGGAGGCGTTCACGGCGGTCGAGCCCCTGTTGAACGTCCTGGGGCGGCAGGTGATCCTCCAGGGCGGCCCCGGGGCTGGTCAGCACACCAAAATGGTCAATCAAATCCTCATTGGGGCCACCATGATTGGCGTCTGTGAGGGCCTGCTGTATGCCGACAAGGCCGGGCTCGATCCCCTACGGGTGATCGAGTCGGTCGGATCAGGGGCGGCCGGCTCGTGGACGATCAACAACCTTGGACCTCGCATGGTCCGCCGTGATTTCGAGCCGGGCTTCTATGTCGAGCATTTCATCAAGGATTTGTCGATCGCCCTGGAAGAATCGGCGCGGATGGGCCTGGCCACGCCCGGTTTGGCGCTTGCCCGGCAGCTCTACGAGGCGGTGAAGGCCCTGGGGCACGGCCGGCGGGGAACTCAGGCCCTGCTGCTGGCGTTGGAGCAACTCAACGGCCTCGACAATCCGCCGGGCTAAACTATGAGAATCTGCCTCGACCCCTTGCCCCAAGCCCGCGAAGTGAACACGATACGGTGCTTGCTTTGCCTGGAGGAACCTCATGGCCGTCCGTATGGAACTCTCAAGGATCTTCATCCGCGAGATGACCGACATGCAGATCATTGAACTCAGCGAGGTGGACGGCGATCGCACCTTCCCGATCGTGATCGGGCTGCCGGAAGCGTTCGCGATCGAGCGGCGGCTGAAGGGGATCGATATTCCCCGGCCACAGACGCACGATCTGTTGGCGACGATCATCGGGCATCTGGGGGGACGGCTCAAAGAGATCGTGATCAACGATCTGATTGATGGCACGTTCTTCGCGAAACTCATCATTGAACAGGATGGTCAGGAGATCGAGGTGGACTCCCGGCCGTCCGATGCCATTGCGCTCGGCGTAGCCCAGGACGCGCCGATCTACGTGGCTGAGCACGTGCTCTTGCAGACGGAGTCGGACGCGTCGTCGGGTTTCGACTTGGAGGCCGACGATGAGGACGAGGATTGGGAGTAGTTACGCCGCACGAGGAGACGTCAGGTCGTGAGCACCGGGACGATGTGCATCGTTAACCCGCTGCCGCAGCAATACCTGACCCAGGGAACCGGTACAGGCGGCGTGATCAAGTCCCAGCCGGCGGATTTCGTCGTTGAGGAAATACCGCTGTATGAGCCGTGCGGCGAGGGGGAGCATCTGTATCTGCGCATAGAAAAGACCAGCGTCTCGCACGTGGAGCTGATGAGTTGCCTGCGCAGACACTTCCACGTCAAGGAAGTCAACATCGGCTACGCCGGGATGAAGGACAAGGCGGCCATCACGCGACAGACCGTTTCAATCCATCTTCTGGACGATCCGCCCAGCGTTGAGATTGATCACGAACGAATCAACGTGCTCTGGGCCCGCCGGCACACGAACAAGATCCGCCGCGGCCATCTGCGCGGGAATCGGTTCTCGATCCGAATCCGGGAGGTGGATCCGTTGAGCATCACCGCCGTGAAGCGGTGCCTGGATCAGCTCCAACGGACGGGAATGCCCAACTATTTCGGCGTCCAACGATTCGGGTATCGCTGCAACAACCAGATCCTCGGCGCCGCAATCGTGCGCAAGGATTGGAAGGGCTTGCTCGACGAACTGCTGGGCGCGACCGGTACGCCGTTCCCGGAGTATCAAGGCGAACGTCGGGCGCTATACGATCAGGGGCAA
Organism: Planctomycetota bacterium; assembly: GCA_022571635.1. GTDB lineage: Bacteria > Planctomycetota > Phycisphaerae > Phycisphaerales > SM1A02 > JADFNO01. The sequence continues at coordinate 809 of JACZXL010000105.1, read as the reverse complement.
TACACCGAAGCGGCCCGACAATGGACTGTTGCCAACCGGAATGAGCTGATCGCAAGCCGGTCGCTGCGCGACGGCAAGAGCCTGCACGGGGTATGCCACGCGCTCGGTCAAACCCCCCTTGCGTTCTGGATTAGTGCTTTGCAATCCGCGATTTTCAACCGCGTACTGGATGAGCGGCTCCAACAGGGTACGTTGCTGACACTGGTAGAAGGTGATCTGGCGTGGAAGCACGACAGTCGCAGCGTGTTTGCGGTCACCGCCGCGGAAATGGAAGGCGACGAGTTGGCACGGCGGCTTGAGCGGTTTGAGATTTCCCCCTCGGGCCCGCTGTCTGGATCGGGGATGACTCGCGCCGCTGGTTCGGTCGACGAGGTGGAAATTCGCGCGCTGCAAGCGACAGGTGTTCCACTTGATGCGCTCATGCAAGTTGGTTATGGCGTACACGGCGCACGGCGCGCGATGCGGGTTCCGATCGCCAACGTCGAGCTTGACAGCGGTGTCGATGAAGGGGGAAACTTCATCCATCTCGCCTTCGACTTGCCGCGCGGCGCCTACGCCACCGTGCTCCTGCGCGAGATCATGCGGACCGCGATCGACGAGACCGCAAGTTTCAGTCCCGGTTGATCACACTGCTACGTCGTGTTCCGCGAGTGCTCCGGTCATCTGTCGGGCCGTGTCGCCGGCAGGATCGATGCGCTCCGCTCGCCAACCCACCGCTCGGGCCGCCCGCACGTTCTCCTCGGCGTCGTCGAAGAACAGCATCTCCCTCCCCGCATGTCTCTCTCACCCCAACCTAGCATAAAAGGGGT
>JACZXL010000104.1 GCA_022571635.1 Planctomycetota bacterium | reverse complement strand
GTCGCACTCGTCGACAACCTTGGTCGGTTTGCCGAGGGAAACGACCTCGGCAACCGGACGGGACTGTTTGGTCATATCTACGACGTCAAACCGCTGCGCAGCATCAAGCCCAAGCGGGTTCGCCACACGCCGGTGGACCCGTTCGCGCTGCGCGATTATGTCGCTGGTCGGACGTACGGTCAGCTCAGCGACCCGGGGCAACTGACCTGGACGTTTTTGCACGCGAGGAAGACACCCATCCTCGTCGAGGTCGACGGCGCTGAGGCCAGCGGAACGTTCCTCATCAACGACGAGCCTCTGGCGTATTACGCGGGCGCGACCGGCGGACGGCGGCTGGAACTGCTCATCGACCCGGCAACGACCGAGGCGTTTCGACGCGGCAAGAACGTCCTGCGGTTCGCCCCCGACGCTCGACAACCCCGCGCCCAAGCGGAGATTGCCGCCGCGACCACGTTGTACGAATGCATTGAGTCGCTGACCGCCTCCGGCACATGGGCCTATGCCAAATGGGAGCCGCCCAAGACCAGCGAGTTTGAGCAGACCGGCAGCACGACCGCTCGTCGGCGACGCGGCGCTCCGTGCTGGTGGCGAACCGTGGTCACGCTGGAATCGACCGAGCCGGCCGTGTGGTTTGATACGTTGGGACTGAGCAAGGGGCAAGTCTTCGTCAATGGGAACAACCTTGGGCGATACTTCACGGCCACCGCCGATGGGAAGGCCGTCGGCCCGCAGCGCTGGCTGTATGTGCCCGGATCATGGCTCGAGCCAGGCAACGAGAACGAGATTCTGATTTTCGACGAGCACGGATTCGCACCCCACCGCACCCGCCTCGTCTTCAGCGCGACCGGGCCATTGAAGTAGCCCTCACAGGGGCAGGGAAGGCCCGATCATCCCCACCGCCGCCTGTAGAACCGTTGGGAAGCGAGTCCGATGCTTGCCGTTTTCTCGCCAGCCGTTATTCTAGTTTTGGCATCGAATCGAGAATAAGAGCAACGGTACTTGCAGGAAGTATCATAAGAATGCGGGCTGAGGATTTAACCGAGCGGGCCAACGGCCGAGTTGTCCGCCTGGGTAGGGTGCCCCACGAAGGCGTCGCATTTATACCCGATCCTCTGCCGCCAGACGTGTTATGGGACAGCCAGACTGTTTCGTTACTGTCTACGGCCGATCGCGCGCTTGGACGGTTGGCTGGTGTCGGCCAGACCTTGCCTAATCCACATCTGCTGATCGGGTCGTTCAAGCGGCGTGAGGCGGTGCTTTCCAGCCGCATCGAAGGCACGCAGGCGTCCATGGACGATCTGCTTCTGTTCGAGGCGGCGCCGACTATGCAGCCGCGCGTGCCCGACGTTCGTGAAGTGTGGAACTATGTGCGCGCCCTTGAGCACGGGCTCGACCGTCAGAAGAACTTGCCGATGAGCAAGCGACTAATGCGCGAGATGCACGGCATCTTGCTCGAAGGAGTTCGTGGTCAGGAACATACGCCCGGCGAGTTCCGTCGATCGCAGAACTGGATTGGGCCGCCGGGTTGTTCGCTCGCAGACGCGACGTTCGTTCCACCTCCACCTTCCGAGATGTGCGAGGCGATCGATGCTCTGGAAGCATACTTGCACGAACCAAGCACTCTTCCACCGTTGGTTCGGCTGGCAGTGATCCACTACCAGTTCGAAGCGATTCATCCATTCCTCGACGGCAACGGGCGAATCGGGCGGTTGATGATAACGCTCTTGTTGTGCATGGAGGGTATTCTACCCGGGCCCTTACTGTATTTGAGCGCGTACTTTGAACGCCGTCGCAGTGAGTACTATGCGGGTCTCCTGAACGTGAGTTGCGACGGACAATGGACCGAGTGGATCACGTTCTTTCTGCGCGGTGTTGCCGAGGAGGCCATGGATGGCGTCGATCGTGCCACGAGACTCCTGGACCTGCGTGAGCGATATCGCGAGGCATTCCATTCCGCGCGATCACCAGCACTGCTCCTGAAACTGATCGATGAACTCTTTGGGGCACCCGCGATGACCGCGGCGCGGGCCGCAGAAGTGCTGCGTGTGACGCCATCTACGGCTCAGCGCAACATTGACAAACTTGTTCGTTCGGGAATCCTGCGCGAGACTACCGGCAGGAAACGGTATCGAGTCTTTCTGGCCGATGAAATCATCAGGGTGCTGAGTGAACAGCGTCTGCCTGCCCCTCCAGCGTAATTGGCTGTATTCTGGATTCCACGTGATGCGACGAATCCGACTGACCAAGGACCAGAAAGAGACTCTCATTGAGTTGTATACACGGACCAATCGCACGGTCGATGATTTGCCCTATACCGAGGAGTTTGAGGCTTTCTACACGGCCTTTGTTGCGCGTACTGGACTGATGATGACACGACATGACGTCTGGCGGGCTCTGGCGAGCCAACGCAAGGCGAAGCGCCTTGTCCGAAAAGAGCGGTGAGCGGTGTCGATTCGCGCGCAACGCTAACGAATCGTGGCGTCGCCAACCTACACCAAATACCGTCTTACGCCCAGCGGTATCTTGCGTTACACTGTCTGGAATCGCAGGAGGTGAATGTATGCCGGAAACGAAGAACACCGAATTTGATCGTCCGGGTGGATACGCCATGCCTAAGGGCGCGACGCAGACGATGCGGCGGTCCGCGTCGGCGATGCGCGAGGCCGACATCAAGCTCTATGGCGATCAAGTTGCACGCCATGAGCCGTCCAAGCCGCGCGCCAAGCAGCCCAAGCATCAGGCCCGCAACCCGGATACGCGCGTCTACGTCGGTGATTGCCGGGACGTGCTGGCCTTTTTGCCGGATAAGGGCAGCGTTGACCTGATCTTCGCCGACCCACCGTTCAATTGGGACGTGCCCTACGACGAGTGGGATGACGGAATGCCGCGCGCCGAATACGAGCGATTCACGTTCGACTGGCTCGATGGGTGCATCGATGCGCTGGCGCCGCACGGCAGCCTGTGGATCAACATCCCCGACGACACCGCAGCCGAGGCCGTGCTGCATCTGAAGCGTTGCGGGCTGACGATGATCAACTGGTGCATCTGGCATTTCCGTTTCGGCCAGAACCGCACCAGCTCGTTCATTCTCAGCAAGGCCCATGTGCTGCACTTCGCCAAGAATCCCGACGATCGCATCTGGAACCCCGATGCCGTGCTCGAGCCGTCCGACCGCGCGACGGTCTATTTCGATCAGCGGACGATGGCCAAGGAGACCAACAAGGGCATGCGCGTGCCTATGGATGTCTGGTACGGTCAGTATTGGGGGCGAGTTCAAGGCAACAACAAGGAGCGCCGCCACGGCCACCACAACCAGATTCCCGAGGCCTATCTGGAGCGCATCATTCAAGCCTGCTCCAACGAAGGCGATCTTGTGCTCGATCCGTTCCTTGGCAGCGGCACGACCAGCACCGTTGCCCGCGCCTTGGGCCGACGATCCATTGGGATCGAGTACTCAGCCGTTCACGCCAAAAGCGCGTGGGAGCGCATCGTTGACCTCGGCATGATCCGCAAAGGCGCTGCGATCGGCCAATCGACCGCGATATTCAAAGCTCGACGACCACGCCCCAAAGGATATGAAGCGCCGGCCGCCGCGACCTAGGCGGCGTGATTCCGCGAAACTTGGAGCCATGTACGCCACAAAATGATCGGCGCAGTTATCGCGAGCGTGGGTAGGCAGACCCACAATAGTTCGCTGCGCAGAACGTCTGCGAAGTAGGGTGTAAAGACGCCATGAACTCCCAGCGGTGACACGTGCATCGGTCGCCACGGCATGAAGTGTCGCGTGTTATCGAAGGGGGCGAAGAACGCGACGCCGAGTCCGCCATCGGTGAACGCGTCGAGAAATCCGTGGGAAGCGGTAATGAGGAAGAAGAATGCGACAAGCGCCCACCATCGGCGACTGAAGCGCCTCGCATGATTGCGGTAGACCCACCACACGACGACGACGCTCAGCACCGCGGCGAAGGCAAGCGAGTGGGTCATGCCTCGATGACCCCACGGGTCGCCATACTTCACGCCGTAGGCATGAAGGGCGACGTCCAGATCGGGCAAGGCCGAGCACGCCGTCGCCATCGGCCAGAACGTCCACGGCATCTTCCGCGGGAACGCCGCCCTGCCGAAGGCAACGGCAACGAACGCATGTGTGAATACAGTGGCGATACGCGCTATCCCAGCTCGACGAGGCAATTGCCCACGTGTACGGCACGAACTCCTCCCGGCCGCTGAATCGTACGCTGCGGTCGAGCAAGAAGGCGAGGGTCTAGGGTCGGCCACAGGGGTTGCCGTGGAGAATTCGACCATATACCCCTGGCAAGGCGGCGATTCCTGACGTACGCTGTACAGGCCACGTCCCCACGATTGATACGGTAGGAGTAGCGCAATGCGCCTTAGCGAACACACCCTGGCCCGGCTCGGCTTCGGGCTCGTCATCGGCCTCTGCGGGGGCTTGGTCCTCAGCACCAGCGGCCAGACCGCCCAAGATTCGACGCGCGCGGTTGGTCCGTCGATCGCGTCCGCTTCCCAACTTGACGTTGCGCCGATCGGTGGCTCCAACCGGCCGAACGAGGATCCGATCAACGTCGATGTCGATCTCGGCCGCTGGCTCGAGATCACCTCATCTAACGGAACGCTTGTGGTCGACGGATTCCCGCTGCCCGGGCAAGGCGAGGTGACGCTGGAGCTTGAGCGCTTTGAGGTGACGCGCTCGGATACGCGCTACGTTCTGGGTCGAGTCGGCGGCGGAGACGTCGAGCTTGACTACCAACCTTCGAGACTCGCGCTGTATCGAGGACGCGTTCGCGGTCGTTCCGATTCCCATGTGTTCATTGGTTTCGGCGGCGGAAGCGCGTTTGGGTTCATCGATATCGGGGGAGGGATTCAGCGGTACGGAGTGTCGGCCGTGGCGAATGCGCAAGTTCCGCCGGGGTGGACATCCTTGTCGGTGTTCCAAACTGATTCCGTCGTCAGTTTACCCCCGGGCGTCGCCTTGTGTGGCGTCGACACATCAGGACTTGTTGCGGAGCTGGCCCCAGTGGGGGCACAGCTCGGCACACTCCCTCCGACGCCGCGCGTCATCGAGCTTGCGATCGAAACAGATTACGAGCTGTTCGAGCTGTTTAACGACATTGATGCGGTCGCCGATTATGTGATACTGTTATATGCAGCGGTCAGCGACATCTATCTGCGCGACGTCAATGCCCGGATCGAGTTGACGTTCGTTCGCGTGTGGGATACGCCTGATGATCTGTTCAACGAAGAAAACCCGCTGTTTGAGTTCCGGGACTATTGGAATAAGAACATGGGCGGAGTGCAGCGTGACGCAGCGCAGTTCTTCTCCGGCCGGCGAGATATGCCTTTTGGTGGCATTGCCTATGTCGGTGCGCTGTGCGGTGACTTCGCCTACTCCGTCGTAGCGTATGCTCTGGGGTATTTCCCGAATCCGGATGTGCCCAGCGCCTTCCATTACGACGTTCACGTCACCGCCCATGAGCTGGGTCATAACTTCGGGGCGTTTCACTCTCATGACTACGGCATCGATACGTGCAACGATCTGTTCGGCCCGCCCGAGCGCGGTACGATCATGAGCTATTGCAGCCAGACGAGGAACGGCGGGAACGCCAATACCGATCTGCGAATCCACGCGATCATCAGCGATGTTATGGCAGTGTATTTCAACCAGATCGACTGCCTGTTTCACGATTGCAACGACAACGGCGTACCCGACGATCAGGATATATCCGAGGGCGCCAGCCCCGACGTGAACGGCAACGGCGTGCCGGATGAGTGCGAAGACTGCAACGGCAACGGCATACTCGACACGCTCGACATCGACTCCGGTTTCAGCACCGATCTCAACGGCAACGACATCCCCGATGAATGTGAAGCCGACTGCAACGGCAATGAGGTGCCCGATGATCGGGATATATTGCTCGGCAACAGCATCGATCTCAACGGCAACAACATTCCGGACGAATGTGAGCCCGATTGCAATGGGAACGGCGTTTCCGACTACAACGAGATTCAGGCCGACATGACCCTCGATGTGGACCGCAACATCGTGCTCGATTCCTGCCAGGACTGCGACGACGACGGCATCAACGACCTGGACGCGCTGGGTGGGGCGCACAACGTGTGGATCGCGAGTTATGATCCCGGCGGGGCAGCAAAGGAGTTCCACGCCGTCAGCGGGGCGTTCGTAAAAGCCTCCATGCCGGGCGTCATCAACGACGGAAACGATCTGATTATTAGCGCCGACGGTCGAATTATGGTTACCAGCAGTGCCGACGATCGCGTGGTCCAACTCAACGCGGCGGGCGAGTACGTCGGCGACTTCGTTGAGGCAGGGGCCGGCGGATTGAATTATCCCGCGGCCATGACCTTCGGACCCGAGGGCGATCTCTTCGTCGTCAGCCGTGACAACCACAGCGTTCTGCGGTACGACGGGCTGACCGGCGCGTTTCTCGGCGCGTTCGTCTCCTCAGGCGCCGGCGGGCTCAGTTTTCCCTTTGGTCTTGCGTTTGGACCGGATGGCAACCTCTACGTCTCGAGCAATTCTGCCAGTGACACCATTCTTCGCTACGACGGTGCGACGGGGAAGTTCATCGACGTCTTCGTCGAGGCGGCTGACAACGGCGGGCTGAACAATCCCCGCGGACTATTGTTCATACCCAACGGAAACCTCCTCGTCGCCAGCTTCTTCACCAATCAGGTGCTCGAATACGACGGACAGACCGGCGCCTTTGTCCGCCAGTTCAACAACGGCGGTACGGAAACGGCCCTCACGCTGGATGAACCGTGGGCCCTTCGCCTCGGGCGGACCGGCAACGTCTTTGTCAGCCGGCATCTGATCGGCGGCCCCAATGCCGGCGGTGGTGGGTTCAGCCAGCGCATCGCGAACCTCCACCTCAACACGACGAGAATCTTCGAGTTCGACGTCGATTCGGGTATATTCCTCCGCTCCTACGTCATGGGACACGACTCCAACGTGTGGTCGCCGACCGGTTTCGACTTCATGCCTGGACTCAACTCCGATTGCAATTTCAACCTGATCCCTGACAACTGCGACATCGCGGATGGCACGTCGCTTGATCAAAACAACAACGGGATTCCAGACGAGTGCGAACCCCCCGGAATCCCCGGCGACCTCGACGGCGACGGTTCGGTTGGCGTCAAGGACCTGCTGATTCTGCTCGGCGATTGGGGGCCGTGCGATGACTGCAATGATTGCCTCGCCGATATCGACGGCGACTGCTCCGTCGGCGTCAAGGACCTGCTCATTCTGCTGGGGAATTGGGGATAACGCGGAAGGCATCAAGGGGAAGAGGAAGGATCGAGGTTTGGGTGATAGCCGCTAGCCGAGGGTGGTAACCCTCGGATCCCGGTGGTCGGCAACGCTTGCGCGCACAAGATTTTTTACGACATAGGGATTAGTTTGCGCGCGCCACAGACGCCGCGCCCCCGGAATTTCACCTGTTGACATTGATGATGTGAACACGGACCAACAGCTCCTTCTATGAAGGGAGTAGCGGTTGCGTGTGCGCGCGCTGGGAAGGTACGTTTGACAAATCGGTTCGCAGAATGTGGCTTGGCGCTTCACCAGGCAGGTTTGTTTTCTAAGAACTTTGAGCGAAGGTCAACGATTCAGGGCCTCATCCGGGCGCGCCAGCGCGACCGTTCGGTCGTCCAGCCTCAAGCCTCAGACCTCAAGCCTTCTTCCGCCACAGATGGACACGGATGAACCGGGAAGCCGGACCTGAGGCTTTGCGAAGGTCCGGGTGTCTTTAGAGAAGGCATCGAGGCATCGAGGCATCAAGGCATCGAGGGGGAAGAAGAAGGCATTAGGCATTAGGCATTGGTGAGAGGAGAAGATCCGTTTAGCCGCGAGCCGAAGGTGATCGCGTTGAATACAGAGGCATCGAGGCATCGAGGGGCGGTCTGAGGTGTGAGTTTCGGGTCTTTAGCGAGCCGGCTGAGCCTGTCCCGATTCCACTTGTCCCGATTCCATCGGGATCGGGGTCCCCGAGCCCGGTTGACGTTCAACCGCAAGGAATCTGCCTTGATCCGAGCTTCTGCGGAAAATTGAGCGTGCCGACCGCCTGCGCGCGGGGTCGACCGGTCGCCGGGTCGTCCGTTCGCACGTGCAAACGCTGACTTCCGGGGGCGGGGGCGTGGAGGCGGCAACAAGTCGACTTTTTCTCGGACTTTCGCTTGCCCCGCCCCGAAGTCGCCGTATCCTTGTCTTTGCGGCAACAGTGCCGCCGTGATCGGATTGGATCTGCTTCGTTATATATTTGGTTCGCCCTCATTCGCCGGGTTCTCCGGCAGCCCGTTTTTCCCACTCCGATCGACAACCTGAACGCGTCTCCTTCACGAGGCTTCCGCGCTCTTGCGGTGGGATTGTCTTGCCGTGGCCGCGGCTTGCCGCCTGTCGTTTGTCACATGCGCAAACCTAGGGAGGTTGTCATGGTGAAGCATCATTTGCTCAGCAATCGTGCGGTCCACACCTTCATGGCGTTGATCGCGATACTCCTTCTTTCATCCATAGCGCACGGCGGAGGTCTGCTCTTTGTCGATGACGATGCGCCCCCGGGCGGGGATGGAAAGAGCTGGGACACCGCGTATCGGTTTCTAGCCGATGCGCTGGTTGCGGCCGGGAAGGGCCAAGTCGGTGAGATTCGCGTGGCGCAGGGCGTGTATCAGCCGGATCGAGACGAGGCGAACCCCGATGGCACGGGTGACCGAGAAGCGACCTTCCAACTGATCAACGGCCTCGCGCTGATGGGTGGTTACGCCGGGATCGACGCGAAGGACCCCGATGCGAGAGACATCGAGCTGTACGAAACGATCCTTTCCGGCGACCTGCTCGGCAACGACGAGCCGGATTTCAAGAACAACGACGAGAACAGCTTTCACGTCGTGCGCGGTGACGCCATCGACGAGACCGCTGTCCTCGACGGCTTCTCGATCACCGCGGGCAATGCCGATGGACCGGGAGACCAAGACCAGGGTGGTGGTATGTACAATAGCGACGGCGCTAGTCCGACGGTGACCAGTTGCACGTTCGTCGCCAATTCGGCCGACTTTGTGGGCGGTGGGATGTGCAACCTCCAGGACAGCAGCCCAACGGTCATCGACTGTACGTTCAACGGGAACCTAGCGGGCAGTCCAGAGGCCGCCGGCTCCCCACCTGAGGATGCAACTTTTCCGTCCGGCGGCGGGATGTACAACTCTGAAGATAGCAGTCCGATAGTCATCGGCTGCACGTTCGTCGCGAATGCGGCGGCGTATGGAGGCGGGATGACCAACTCTGGAAATAGCAGTCCGACAGTCATCGGCTGCACGTTCGTCGCTAATACGGCGGGGGATGGGGGCGGGATGCTCAACGCTTCCAACAGCAATCCGGCGGTGACCGATTGCATCTTCAGCGGGAACTCGGCTTACTCCTGGGGTGGCGGGATGTATAACCGCGCCAACAGTAATCCGACAGTGGCCAACTGCACGTTCAGCGACAACTCAGCCGGTGACGGAGGCGGGATGCTCAACTTCTTCTCCAGCAATCCGACGGTGACCAACTGCACGTTCAGCGACAACTCAGCCGGTGAGGGCGGCGGGGGGATGCTCAACTTCTTCAACAGCAATCCAACGGTGACCAACTGTACGTTCAGCGGTAACTCAGCCGAGCAGGACGGCGGCGGGATGTTCAACACGAGCTTCAGTACTACCACTTTGGCCCAATGCACGTTCTCAGGTAACACAGCGGACCGTGGAGGAGCGGTCGCAAACTTCAGCGGTGCCGACGCATCCTTCATCGGCTGCACATTTACTAGCAACACCGCCGATACTGACGGTGGCGCGATGTGGAACCGGCTCTGCTCGATCGTTTTGAAGGACTGCGTTCTCCAACTGAACACGGCAAGGAACGGCGGTGCCGTCTATAACCAGACTTCCGTCCTAACGCTCAACTCGGTCACCTTCACTTCCAACGAGGCAATCCTCTGGGGAGGCGGCATGTATAGCACCGAGGGAAGCGTCGCCGATCTCGATAGTTGCGTGTTCCAAGCCAACCAGGCGACGAGTCAAGGCGGTGGTGGCATGCTCTTTACCCAGTGTGCCAACGAAGACCAACCAATGACAATGGCGGATTGTCTCTTCGTTGAGAACGTAGGCAACGGTCCTGCAATCGCTTTCGGTTCAGATTGCTACGCTCAATTACTAAAATGCCAAGTGGTGAACAACGTCAACTCGAGTGGGATAAACAATGGCGCCATTAGCGGTGGTCAAGTGGTTATGGAGGGGTGCTTTATTGCTGAGAACTTTGGTCCGGGCACCTATGCCTTTTCCGATTCAACATACGAGTTGCGAGACTGTTCCATTCAAGGCGACTCAGTCGTCAGCACTGGCTTCCTTTCCGTGGATAACTGTACCTTCAACAGTGGCGGCGTAAGTGTTCGTTTCGGAGGTGTGGCGAAGGTTGAGCATAGTACGTTCGACGAGGGCGGGCTGGTCGCCGTCCTTGGCGCAAAACTCCTGCTCGTGTCAGATTGCGTGATCAGTGGTAATTCCAGCCAAGGAATATATTTGGACGATAGTCCCGCAGTCATCGCCAATTGCCTCATTCGGGACTGTCAATGGGGTATTCGAACCTTCGGTGGGAATGAGCTGGCGACGATCATCAACTCTGTCTTCACAGGCAACGAAATCGGACTCGTGAAAGTCTCGCATTATTCGGTTCAACTTGCGAACTGCACTTTTTCTGCCAACCGTGTCGCTGTAAAAGACATTTCGGTAACCGGGGAGTTCCGTATCGACAACAGCATCATTGCCGACCCAATCGACGCAACGGACGAGGAAATCGTAATCAACTACAGCGATGTCGTTGATGGATGGAATGGTCCCGGCATCGGCAACATCAGCGCTGACCCATTGTTCGTGGATCCCATCAATGGTGACTTCCGTCTCTCACCTGGTTCGCCGTGCATTGACGCCGGGAACAACTGGGGTGTGCCGGTGGACGTGAACGATTACGACGAGGACGGCATCACGAACGAACTGTTCCCGGTTGATCTGGACGGCAACCCGCGCTTCAACGCGGACGAGAACGACTTCGATCCCGGCTGCGGCGTGCCGGTGGTCGTAGACATGGGGGCGTACGAGTATCAGTTCGATCCCGTGGAGGACGTGATCTTCGCCGACCTCACTGGCGATGGAAGCGTCGGGGTCGCCGACCTCCTGGGGCTCTTGGGCGATTGGGGGCCGTGCGCCAAAGGATGCTGCCTGGCCGATCTCGATCTGGACGGCGCCGTCGGCGTGGCGGACCTGCTCATTCTGCTGGGGAATTGGGGATAGCTGAAGAAGGCCCCGATGGAATCGGGATCTCCGCTACGCTTCGACATCAGGAAGAAGGCATCAAGGCATCGAGGGGGAAGAAGAAGGTATTAGGCATTTGGTGGGAGGGGAAGACCTGTTTAGCCGCGAGCCGGAGGCGAGCGCGTTGAATACAGTGGCATCAAGGCATCGAGGGGTGTGAACGCCTGAACGGTCAAAGGCCCGCCCACTGGTGC
>JACZXL010000103.1 GCA_022571635.1 Planctomycetota bacterium | reverse complement strand
GCAGGATCCATGGCCACGCGAAGAATGTCTCGGGCCCAAGTCGCTCCGCCGCCAACATCATCACGACCACGATCCCCAGCAGCACCGTGATCAGGTGCGCCTTGCTCAAGAACGAGGCAATCTCCAGTCGCCGGGCCGCAATGTTCAGGATCGAACGGATCTCGCGCATGGCTCGTCACCTCCAGTGGAGTCTCGCCCTTAGCCGGCTCGGGCAACGTTGCCCGGGATCTATTCGCCGCCGCACCTCTATCGGTTCGACGTTACCACCGCGGACCGAGTTCGCCTCAATCCGCCGATGGTGGGGTCCGATCACCGGGAATGATATGATACTCCGGCCCGCCCGAACCACCCGCTTGAGGGTTTTTGAGACCCCCTCAGACTGCCCAGGAAGGATCCCCGGTCATGCGTACCCACTCTTGTCATCCTAGATTGTTGGCGTGCCTGGCGGCGATGGCCGTTTTGGCCCCGGTATCGTCGGCCGTGGCCCAGAGCGATCGAGATCTGCGCGATGCCAATCAGCGGCTCACGACCGAGGTGAAGCAGTTGACGCGCGAGCTGGACGCCGCCAAGGGGCGAATCCAGGATCTACAGCGCCAGGTCGAGACCCTCAGGACCGCACTGGCCGCCGCACGCAGATCGTCGCCCTCCAGATCGCCGGCTCCACTGAAGGAGGAGGCGCTGACGATTGACGAGTCGGTCCCGAACGCAAGCCCGCGGGCCCTGCTGAGGGCGCTGAAGGCCGGTTACGACAAGACCTTCGCTGATCAAGATCAAGGCGAGCACGGATCGAGTGAGCGCACCCTATACCTCAAGGCGGTCGATCAGTGGGCGGCGTTGGCAAACCGCGAGTTCCGGATGAAGGTCGCCTGGCACGTTCGAGTCCTTGACGCCCAGACGATGCGGGGCGGTCTGGAGGTCAAGGTGCAAGCGGTCGATCCGAAGACAAGGACCGAGCTGGGCGATCCGTTTGTCATCGCTCTGCAGCGCAGTGCCGCTCGACGCTTTGCCCAACTCCAGCAGCGCGACCTGGCCGACGCGCTCGTGCTCAAAGGGACGCTGTATCCGAACGTTATGGTGAATCGGCAGCGCCAAAACGTCGGCGCGTTTGACAACCCCCGCTTCATCGGCCCCTACACGGAACTGCGCCTGACCGTGGACGCGTCCAGCCTCTTGCCGCCGACGGATGAGGAGTCCCAGGACGGGGACGCCGGCAACAGTGGGCGCTCCGAGTAACCGCCGATACGTGACTCATATGAGTCCTACGTGATTCTCGTGCGTTTATCGGGTGCCATGCTTCATTCCCGACGCGTCGGGATGAAGCATGCTCTGCCCTATCGGGACAGAGCATGGCACCCGCCCACGCATCAATCGCGATGCGTATTACGTGTAGGAACCGAAGCACGCACGACTCGAAGACTCGCTGTGCGTGGCACCCGCACTGTGCGCAGCTTGGGGTGCCACCGACAGCGACCGAAGGGAGTCGTCGGTGTCTTATACTAATCCAAAATGATTCTCGTGCGTTTCGCGGGTGCCATGCTTCATTCCCGACGCGTCGGGATGAAGCATGCTTTGCCCTAAAAGGGTCAAAGCATGGCACCCGACCACGGATTAATTGCAATGCGTATCACCTGAGCGCAACGCGATCATTGCAGCGCGGCGATGACCGCGGCGCGAGCGGCGTCGATATCAGTCTCGAGGCGGGCCCCGGCCGCGTGAAAATGCCCTCCCCCGCCGAACCGCTGCGCCAGTTCATTGACGTCGATCGGTTCGCCTTGGGAGGCGATGTTCGTGCTCGGCTTGGAGCGGAAGCTGATCTTCGTTCGCTTCGGTTCGCGCTGCACGAGGAGGATGGCCGCCCGCACCGTTCCCACCGACATCGGCTCGTTCACGAGGTTCGGCAGATCGTCGATCGTTCCGCCGGTCTCCTGGAAATCCTGCGGCCGAAGCGTCATGACCGCGACCGCCCCGTCTTTGAAATACTCCAGCGACGCCAATGCCCGAGCCTTCAGGGCCAGACGCTGCGGCCGGGACGTCTCCTCGATCAGTTGGTACAGGCGAGTCTTATCCACCTCCAGATCAATCAGACGAGCGGCGAGGCGCATCACTTCAGCGCCCGCTGACTTGTACTGAAACCACCCGGTATCGGTCGCCAGTCCCACAAACAGCGCCTCGGCCACACCGCCCGTCCCGCCGGTGATCTCGCACCCCAGCGCCTCCAGGATCGCCACCAACATCTGGGTCGTCGATGCGGCTGATGGATCAATCAGGCGTAGTGCGCCGACGTCGTCGCCCCGGACATGATGGTCCACCACGATGACGTCTGCGTAGCGGGCCCGCAGCCACGCCTCGATCGGCCCCAGTTGCGACCACGCCCCCGTGTCGGTGACGATCACCAGGTCGCAGTCGTCACCCGGGGCAGCATTTTCGATGAACTGCAGCGGTGTCTGGGCGGCGAGGGCGCCCAGGCTCGTCTCCAGCGGACCCATCAGCCAGATTTCTGCACATTGGCCAATCGTCTTGAGCCCCCGCTCCAAAGCGAGCACCGCGCCCAACGCATCGCCATCAGGCTTCATGTGTGTGGTCAGCACGATCTTTTTCGCGGCGCGAACGCGCTGGGCGATGTGCTGAACCGTCGTATTGGAAACGTACTCACTCATGCAATTGCGTCTTGCGGCGCCCGGCCTCGCTAGAGCGGGGTCATGGGACTCAGCTTCTGGGGCCCGGACCTCGCCCCGCTGTACCCGCGACAGCGCTCGATGTCGCGTTGAAGTTGCTGCACAAGCAGATCAACATGCGCAAAGGCGAGCTGATCGCGCAGCCAATCGTCAAACTGTAGATCGATCGTCCAGCCATACTCACCGCCCCGGCCGGCAAAGTCGATCAGGTGCGCTTCGCAGACGCGCGGATTGGGGCCGAAGGTCGGTTTGGTCCCCACGCTGATCGCAGCCGCGTAGCGCCGTCCGTCGGGGGCGGTGGCGGAACCGCAGTAAATCCCGTCTGCGGGCAGGACATAATCGCCGTGATTCAAGTTGGCGGTGGACACGCCGAGGTCTCGTCCCCGGCCGTCGCCCCGGACCACCTCGGCGCGAATCTCGTACGGTCGACCGAGCAGGATCGCCGCGTCACGCACCCGACCACCGCTCAGAAGGCGTCGAAGCATCGAGCTGCTCGCGCGGACAATGCAGTAGTCACTGAGCGTCGCCTGGACGGCGTCGATGATGATCGTGCGGTACCCGTGTGTCGCCTCGTGCTCCCGAAGGGTCTGGACCGAACCCGCCCGGGCCCGGCCGAAGCGAAAGTCATCACCCTCGACGATCAGGTCAGGGCGGTACTCGCCGGTGACCCAGGCCAGGAAGTCCGGCGGCTCAAGGCTGAGGAACTGCTTGGTGGGCCGTAGCCGAACGACATCGTCCGCCCCGGCCTCGATCAGCCATCGGCGCCGCTGGTCAAAGGTCGAGAGCCTCGTGGTCGAGACCTCCGGCCGAAGCACGCTGAGCGGATGGGGGTCAAACGAGAGCACGGTGACACGGCCGTCGGCGCCGACCGCGGCTCGGGCGGCGTCGATGAGCTGCACATGCCCCACATGTACGCCGTCGAAGTTGCCGATCGTTATGGCGCGGAGCGGCGACATGAGCGATGAGAATAGGCTGTCCGGGCTCGCCGGCCAAGGTTGCAGCCCCCGCAGCGGCGTGATCGTTGATCGGGGCGGCCCGGCGTAGTATGTGTACCCAATGAGCGAAGTTCCCACTCCAACCGTGACCGAAGTCCCGCTGGACCCGGCAGTTCTGATCGACGAGCTGACGGAGGGGCTGCGTCAGACGGCCCAGGACGTCGTGCCTTGGTTCGTGGCGCAGATGCCCTTGATGTACTTCCAGGACACCGACCACGCGACCCAGCTCAGTCACCTGCGGGCGATTATCGCCGCCCGCGCCTCCGGCCGACCGATCGAGCTGACCCTGCGCAGCGAGGACGGCTCGCAATGGACGCTGGTGCGCCCCTTGGACTACCCGGGCGTGCTGGCGGAGCTGGTCAGCGAGCTGCCGCACGATCGTCCCTTACGGGCGGCCAAGATCCATACCGCCACCGACGGACAACTCGTCCTGGACACCTTCGAGTTCGGCGAAGCTGAGCGATTCAACCCCGACGACCCTGCACAACTGACCAAGCTCAAGCAGACCATCGAATACGCCGCCCAACACGAGCCGCAGTGGTCGCCGGACGAGCTGACCGAGCACTTCCACCGGTTCAGCGCGGAATACGTGCTGACCATTACGCCGCTGCGCATCTACCGACACCTGGAGTTGTTTGAGCAGGTGACGGGCACGGACGGGACCGCGGTCAGTCTCGAGCCGGAGTCCGATCCCACCCAAAGCCGCATCGTCGTCGCCGTCGGCAACGCCACCACCCGCACGATGCTGGAGCGCATCGCCACCCGGCTCAGCCGATCCTCGATCAATATCCACCGGGCGTATCTGGACCTTATCGACGACCGGACCAACGGCTCCATCAGCCTGCTGGGGTTCGTCGTGCAAGGACCGGACGGCGGACCGCTGCAACAAGACAGCGATCTGTGGCGCACCGTCCGCAAGGATCTACTCCGCCTCAAATGGCTCGACGAACGCACACTCAACCTCGCCTATCGGCACCCCGAGCTCGACCTGACCCGCGCCGAGATCATCATCGCCCTGTGTCATCTGGTGCATCAGGTCTTGGTTCGAACCAACCCCTACGCGTTCGAGCTCGATCGAATCACCCGGCTGGCCGAGCGGAATCTCACCCATGCCACTCGATGCGCCGACCTCCTGTTGCAACGATTCGATCCATCCGATCCGCTGGGCGACGAGGCATTCCAGTCGCAGCTTCAGGTCCTGCGCGAACAGATCGACAACGAGGTCGATCTCGAAGAAGCGCAAACGGTATTGAGCAAGTTCCTCGACGCGATCGTCGCCGTGCGCCGAACCAACGTCTATCTCGAAGACCGCTACGCGCTGGCGTTTCGGCTCGATCCACAACTCTTGGCCGACGATCATCGCCCGGACCTGCCCTACGGCGTGACCTTCGTCCATGGACGATCGTTCAACGGGTTCCACGTGCGGTTCCGCGACATCGCCCGCGGTGGGGTTCGGGTGGTGCGCACCGTCAGCGCCGACCAGCACGCCCGTGAGACGGAGCGACTGTACGACGAGGCGTACCACCTCGCCTTGGCCCAGCAGCTCAAAAACAAGGACATTCCCGAAGGCGGCGCGAAGGCGGCGATCCTCCTGGAGCCGGGCGCGAAAGTCCCCCGCAGCGTCAAGGGGTTCGTCGATGCCATGCTCGATCTTGTCACCCCCGATCCGCGCACGCAGCAGTACGTCGTGGATCGGCTGGGCCAGGAGGAACTGCTGTACCTCGGTCCGGACGAGAACATCACGCCCGAGCTGATCGACTGGATCGTCGACCGGGCCGGCCGCCGCGGATACCCCGCCCCCACCGCCCTGATGAGCTCCAAGCCCGGGGCGGGGATCAATCACAAGATGTACGGCGTGACGAGCGAAGGCGTCACCGTCTTTCTGGAGGTCGCGCTGCGCTTCGTCGGGATTGACCCGCGACGCCGGCCGTTCACGATCAAGTTGACCGGCGGACCCGACGGCGACGTGGCCGGGAACGAGATCAAGATCCTGCATCGTGAGTATGGCGAGAATGCGCGAATCGTGGGGATCGCCGACGCCAGCGGCATGGGGGAAGACCCCGACGGCTTGAATCATGACGAGCTGTTGCGGCTGGTGGAGGCGTCGCTGCCCATCAGTCACTACGACCGTTCCAAGCTCGGCCCGCACGGGCGCGTCGTCGCGCTGGAAGAGGCGGACGGCGTGCAGCTGCGCAACACCATGCACAACCGCATCCTCGCCGACGCCTTCATCCCCGCCGGCGGTCGACCCAACACCATCCACAGCGGCAACTGGCAGGATTACCTGACCCCCGACGGCAAGCCCAGCAGCCCGGTGATCGTCGAGGGCGCAAATCTCTTCTTGACCCCGGATGCGCGAAGTCGACTCTCCGAACGAGGCGCGCTCATCATCAAGGACAGCTCGGCGAACAAGTGCGGCGTCATTTGCTCCAGCTTCGAGATCCTGGCCAGCATGCTGCTGACCGAAAGAGAGTTCCTCCAGATCAAGCGCACCTTCGTGGAGCAGGTGCTGGCGAAGCTTCGCGCGTTGGCGCGGCGCGAAGCCCAGTTGTTGATGCGCTTGCACCGCCACTATCCGCCCGTCCCGCTGCCGAGCATGAGCGAACGGCTCAGTCAGGTCATGATCCGCACCGCCGACGCCATCGAAGCCGCCATCGACACTTTGCAACGCGACGACGTCGAGCTCGTTCGCCAGCTGGTCGTCGATCACCTCCCGCCCGTGCTCGTGGAGACGGCCGGCGATCGGCTCTGGACCCAAACGCCGCGCACCTACCTCAGATGGATCATGGCCAAGTCGCTGGCGGCGCGAATCGTCTATCGAGAGGGGTTCGAATCGCTGGAGTCGATGCCCGCCGCCGCGATTGCCGAGCTCGCCGCCCGGTATCTGCGCCTGGAGCTGGAGCGGACCCGACTTATCGAGGAAGTGGACCAGTCCGCGCTGCCGAGCCGCCAACGGATCGCCAAGCTGCTCGGTGAGGCGGGAATCCTCTCGACGATGGGCGAGGACGAGCCGGACTGAAAACCGCCGAGGCACCTCCTAGGTCGTGTCCCGTAAATCGGTGATTTTCTTGTAGAATGCTGTAGGTGCCGGCTATTCACCTCGAATAAGGGGCTCGGGGCATGGGAGACTCGCTGAAGATCTGCGTGATCTGCGGGGAGGACTGCTCGGGGCGTCCCCGCATCAAGGATTCGAAGGGGATGTACTACTGCAAGAGCTGCCACGAGGAGGCGCTGCGCAGGAAGCCGGCGCGGGCCGAAGCCGCGCCCCCACCCAAGCCTGAGCCGGAGCTTGAACTTCCGGAGGACGACGGATCCGGGATGATGGCGGAGATTATTGAGCAGTCCGAGGCCGCCGCCACCGAGTCGCACGAGTTGAGGGTGGAGGATCTCGTCGATAGCGGCCCGGCACCGCCGACGTCACCCGAGCCTCGGCCCCTGGACCCGCGCATTGTCCATCGGAGACTAATCTCGGACACCGCCCGGGACACGATCCGTGCGGAGTACATGAAGCCGCTCGTGCTGCTGGTCGGCGGGGTGGCTGTCACGATGATGGCCATGATGGGATTCGGCGCTACCGCTGGGGCCGGCTCGGCCTTCGGAGCCCTCGTCCATCTCGTGATCGCGTCGGCCACCGGCGCGGCGATCTTCTGGCTAGCGGCGAAGACATGGCTCGGCGACCTGGGCCCGGCCCACCTCATCCTGCTCCGCGTGGCTGGAATCAACGCCGCGGTCGTCGCGGTCTTCTCTCTGATGGTGGCGGTCGGCATGCCGATGCAAGTCAGCCTGTGGCCCAGCTCGGACTGGGTGGGCGACCTGGCCTTCGGGTGCTTCGGACTCCTCATCATCTCGGCGTGCTGGATCGGACTGACGATGTGGCTCTTCGATCTCAGCTTCGTGCAGGTCGTGCTCCTGATCATTTTCGTCTTCATCGTCAACTTCGTGATCGGGCTCGTTCTCCGAGCGATCGGGTTGGCGATGTAGCCTCGGGTTCTCGCCGGACTGGCGCACCACGGGCGAAGCGACGATCGTTCTGAGAACTTCAGACCTTCAGCGAGTTCCCGAATGCCCCGCCCGCTTCCGAGGTCGCAGGACGGTACCTGCGCGATCGCCGTGCGGCAGACAACCTGGACGACTTCAGGCGGCTATCCCCAGTTCAAGATCAGCGCGATCAAGTTGATCACGTTGACAACACCGTCCAGATCCCGGTCGGTGAGGCAGCAGTCGTCGCTCGTACCCCAGTCCATGATCAACTGGACCAGGTCGGGCACGATCACCGAGCGATGACAAAAGCCGTGATGTGGATTCTGAACACAGGATCTCCGTGGCGTGACCTGCCTGGCCGACGTCACGGGTTGAAATGGGGATAAGTCCCATTTTTCTGTAAGTCCCATTTTTCTGTGGGTCGCGACTCGGTGATGGAAGATCAGCTCGCGCCGATTCACCCGTTGGGACCGGCGAATCTATCGTCGCGTTCGACAAGCAGCGCACGCAGCCGCTACATCTTCAGTGAAACTGCTCTAGAAGGCCTTCAGTGTGATGGCGGCGAGCGAAGCCAGCAGCGCCGCAATCGGCAGGGTCACGATCCAGGCGGCAACGATCTGACCCACTACGCCCCAGTGCGCTCGCCGCGTCCACAGCCCGATCCCGAAGATCGAACCGGTTGCGACATGTGTCGTGGAAACGGGCGACCCCAACAGTGTCGCGCCGATGACCAGCGCACTGGCGACGATGTTTGCGACGAACCCCTGACCTCGGTTCATCTCGGTGATGCGCTGACCGAGGGTGATGGCCATCCGGCGCGAATGAAGAATCCCACCCAGGGCCATCATCACCGCCACGACGACCAATCCAAGCGATGGATTTACGCCGATACTCCCTGACGCGAGCAATAGCGCCATGATTTTGGGCGTGTCATTGAGTCCGCGGGCAAACCCCAACGAGAGCCCGGATGTCAGGTGCAGGCTGTCGATGGCGCCTTGGGCGGAGATTCCCAACACCGATCCGCTGTAACGACGCTGACAGTTTTGCGCCTGCTCGACGGTGAGCGACAGTCCGGTTTTCGTCACCACCAGAGCGCCATCTGATGTGATCGCAACGGGCGCCACCTCTTTCCCCACGCACAGGCAGGTCACCTCATCGATGCCGAGTCGCCTCCTGACATGCCGGGCCATGGGATAGAGCGTCGCCGCGATTGCAAACGCAAGAAACGGGCTTATCAGCAACGGAAGAAGGAAGACCGCACCGAGACTCGCCCACGCCACGCCGTTCGGCGACAGCGCGACCCCCGCCCCCACGAGTCCTCCGATGATCGAATGTGTCGTGGAGATGGGTAGTCCAATGCGTGTGGCCAGGAGGACCGTCGCGCCGGCGCCAAGCGCGACCGCCACGATGAATCGTCCATCGGCAAGCGTGTCCGGCCCAACCAATCCCTGGCCCGTGAATTTGGCCAGCAGCGCGCCCGCGAGGACGACCGAGGCGATTGATCCGAGAATCTGTGCGACTGTCGCCAGCGCCAGCGCTCGCCGATAGCTCAGGGTCGAGGAGCCGTAGATCGTCGCCACGGCCTTGAAGTTGTCGTTCGCGCCGTTGGCGTAGCTCAAGAGCAGCGTCGCGAGAGCCAGTAGTACGTACATCATGGTGGTTGACCAACCCGCACGAGGCGTTGGATGTTCCCCAACATCACGCCCGAGTTCGCCCCAAACGCGGTTTGGCGTTCAAAACGGCGGCGGGCAGGCCCAGTTCAAGGCGACCCCTTTTTTCGCTACGCCGCTTTGGGCTCCAACACGAATGAACCGACCAGCGACGGCGCTTTGCCGCGATCAAACGTCGCTAGCGTTTCGTTCGGGGCGATGATGTCGAAGTTGAAGTTGAACCACCGACCAATGATCGCCAGCGCTTTGGACATGCCGGCCACGACGAACCATTGCCCAGCCTCCGGGTTGAAGTGGAACATCTCGAACGACATGTAACACACGCCGTCCGGCGCTAGGATTCGTTTGATCTCCTCGCAATGGCGCTCGACCTGATTCGCCAGCAAGATGCTTCGCAGCGCCTCCATGGTCGGCAGCAGGCGGCTTTCCTCGCGCTGCTTCGGCCGGCCCAGCACTTCTCCGGCCCGGTAGGAGAAATAATCGTATGGCTCCTCATCGAGCTGCGATACGACCATCGACGACGTGACGAGATCGACACTGTCGTCGTCAATGCTCAGCGGCGTGCGATGGCTCTTGACGCGCTGGGCCAAGTCGCTGATCTCGACAAACGCTTGTTTCCAAGTGCGGACGCCACGGAGTGTTTGGGGAACACGATGGCCGAATTCGCTTGCGTACCCGCCCGTGACGTCTTCATACCGTACATCAGGCTCGTCGCCGCGGGCAAACGCGGCACACCGGGGTGGATCGCTCGGCGCCGGCCTGTACTGGTCGCACACCGCCGTATCCGACGACTTTGGGCGGCGATAATGACGACAGTACGCCTCCGGACATTCCACGGACGGATCGCAGTACACACAGCGCGGACATCCATTCTCATCAACATCAATGATCGACAGACCGATCCCAGCCTCAATGGAGCTAGGCATCCAATCCACGAGATGAACCTTCGCTCCGCTGCGAACAAACAGGTCATACGGGATGTCATTGAGAACCCCCGCCCCGAGACATGCGATCACCTTCGGCGACCTCGCCTCGAACACCCGGGTAATGTTGGTCCGCTGTTGTTCGAACGCCTCACGAAAACGCAAACAACATTCCCGGTACGTCTCGGCGTCACCTTTGTGAGCGGAGAGGTAGTTCTCCCAAGTGACCGTCATGGCAATTGTCTCCGGCATCCTGGCCGTTTCGTGAGCACCTGCACCGCCCCGACCTAACAACTTCGGCAAGCCCTAGGTCACGAACTTTAGGAAAGTCGCCATAATCGCCCGGCGGGTCAAGCCCGCCGGCGAAACGCTTCCCTCAGCGCCTTCCCTGATACCAAATGCCTCGATGCCTCGATGCCTTCCCTAAAACTCTGCGTTCTTCGGCGTCCGGGGGAATGGGATCACGTCGCGGATATTCGCCATCCCGGTGGCATATTGGATCGTCCGCTCAAAACCTAAGCCGAAGCCTGCATGTGGCACCGTCCCGTAGCGGCGCAGATCGCGATACCACCAATACGGCTCGGGCGGCAAGCCCGTCTCGGCGATGCGCTGATCGAGCACGTCCAGCCGCTCCTCGCGCTGCGACCCGCCGATGATCTCACCGATCCCCGGCGCCAGCACATCCATCGCCGCCACCGTCTTGCCATCATCATTGCACCGCATATAGAAGGGTTTAATCTGCTTCGGATAGTTCATCACCACCACCGGCCGCTTGACGTACTCCTCGGTCAAGTAGCGCTCATGCTCGGTCTGCAAGTCGCGGCCCCACTCAACAGGAAACTCGAAGCTCTTGCCGGATTTCTTGAGCGCCTCGATCGCGTCGCCATACTCCATGCGCTCGAAGCTCGATTCGATGAACATCTCGAGTCGCTTGATCGCGTCCGGCTCGATTCGCTTCTCAAAGAAGGCCATGTCGTCGCTGCGCTCTTCCAAAAGCGTACGGTAGATGAACTTCAAGAAGTCCTCCGCCAGATCGGCGTTGTCGTTGAGGTCGGCGAACGCGATCTCCGGCTCGATCATCCAGAACTCCGCCAGGTGTCGAGGCGTGTTGGAGTTCTCCGCACGGAACGTCGGACCGAACGTGTATACCTTTGTCAGCGACTGGCAATAACACTCGACATCCAGCTGCCCGGAGACGGTCAAATACGCAGGCCGACCGAAGAAGTCCTCCGCGTAGTCGATCGCGCCTTCTTCAGTTCGAGGTAGGTTCACTAAATCCAGCGTGGAGACGCCGAACATTTCACCGGCGCCCTCACAATCGC
>JACZXL010000337.1 GCA_022571635.1 Planctomycetota bacterium | reverse complement strand
GCCGTTCTTGCATCTCCGGCTGCATGATCGCGAACTGCAACAGCCCGCGGCCCTGCTGCGTGTAGGCGCTCTCCGTGAGCGGACGTTGACGAATAAGGCGCACCACGAGTAGCGCTAAGCGGTCCTCGACGGGCACGACGAAGGTGCGTTGCTCTTCGGTCAGTTCGTCGATCAGCTTCTCAGGCGGGAGGCGCTGAGCCCGCTCGACGATCGCTTGGATGGTCGGCTCGTGTACGCCGATCTTCGGCAGCGCGCCAGCGCCAACCGTGCTGAACGTGCTCGCGCGCTCCACGACCGTGTCGTTGGCCAGGGCAAGGGTGAGCAAACCCGCCTGCCTCGCTTGGCGTTCGATCACGGCTGCGGATTCAACGAGTTCCTGATACACCTCGAGACGGCCCAGATCGGCGACGAGGGCGTCGCGAACTTCATCGACGGATCGCGGCCCACGAGAGGGGTCGGTATCGGTGATGCGAAAGAAGTAGAGACTGCCGTCGGGACCGTCCAACGGCGGACCGACCGCACCCTGGCGAATCGGGATCGTGTCATCGCGGCCGAACTCGCTCGCCGACATAACGAGTACGGGTAGGCTGGTCGGAAATCGACCGAACTTCGCCGTCGTGGCTTTGCCGATGCCTTCCAGCTCGGCGAGATCGTTCAACCAGAGCCAGGCACCGCCCGTGGCGTGGTAGTCAGGGAGCGACACCCCGAAGGTCTCTTGAATGCTCAGGGCGAGGTCGGTAAAGCGCATGCCCGGCCCGCCATCCTGCTGCTGGGTGCGTTGTTCCGACAACAGTCGGTTGTGGGCAACGCGCGAGATCTCCTTGAGCTTCTGCTCGGTGAGCGTCTCGAGCAGATCGTTGCGGACCGCGTCCGGTACGTCAGCGTTCGGCTGCGGTTGGCCAAGCCGGGCCGCATTCAATCGCCAGTGTTTGCGCAGGGCCACCGGATTCAGCTCGTCGCTGTCGACGATGACGGCTCGTACGCTGTCGGCCGAGACGACCAACCACTCGATCTTGGCGCGATCGGGAAGCCGGTAGCCGAATCCCATTTCGCCCGCCCCGGGCAGGTCTTCGGCGTATTTGTCCAGTTGTTCTGTGAGCTGGGCCTCGGTGAAGGTTCGCGGTTCGTCGGGCGCGGATGCTTTAAGCACGACGACCTGTGCGGTCACTTGGTGGAAGCGATCTTGGGCGAGGTGCATGAACCGCCGATCCGAGTATCGGCTGGTCGGAAGCGCCTGGGAATACGGGCTGCCGCCCATGTATAGATCAATCACGCTGCTGACACCGGCAAGCTTGGCCATCGTTTCAAGGATGAACCGCGGACTCTCTCCGCTGAGCTGGGTGCGCTGGGCCAGCCAATCGCCGGATTGGGCGAGGGGCGAGGCAGCCGCACCGCCGACGAGCCCGGCGGATTGGGCCTCGCGAACCAACAGGAACCAATGTTCCGGGCGGTCGAGATTGCCGTAAAGAGGCACGGCCTGACCAATCGCGCTCAGCAGGCGCAGTTCGCGCCGGGCCTGCTCGAGATCGATGGCGGTGAGGCTCTCATCGCCGTCCGGGCCGAGCGTCGCCCATTCTGTATTTGCCTGTCCCGCTCCGGCCAACAGACTGGTGATCGCAGACCCAACCAGGAACGTCACGAGCAGAATCGTTCCGAAGACCGCCAGAATGTACTTGTTGTATTTGCGGAGGAACCTGAGCATGGCTGTCGGAAGGCATCAAGGCATCAAGGCATCAAGACATCGGAGCGCGACCGTCATAAGGCTGCATTGATGCCGCGATGCCTCCGTGCCTCGCTTAGCGATAAAACTCGACGATCAGCTTGGTGTTGACGTCGAAGGGAATCTCATCGGGTGTCGGCATCGCCAGAATCTTCATCGTCAGCTCGGCCGGATTCACGTCCATCCATCCGGGCACGATGTGGCCGGCCATCGACTCCATGTTATCCCGGGCCAGGGTGTGGATGCGTGGGCGAAGCGCGACGACGTCGCCGGGCTTCACACTGAAGCTGGGACGATCAGTCTTGTGTTCATTGACCAGCACGTGCCCATGCGCCACCATCTGCCGTGCCGCCCAGATGGTCCGGGTCAGCCCGGCCCGGCGCACGACGTTGTCCAGCCTGCGCTCCAGCACTTGCAGGAGTAGCTCGCCGGTGTTTCCCTTGTGGCGGGATGCCATCTGGACATAGCGTCGAAATTGTTTTTCCAGAACATTGTAGTGGTAGCGAAGCTTTTGCTTCTCGATGAGGCGGATGCCGTAGTCGCGCAGCCGCCGACCGCGATAGCCGTGGACGCCCGGTGCAGTCAACTGGCGCTTGGCGGTGTGCTTGGGCGTGTCGGAGATGGGTACGCCGACGCGACGCGAGAGCTTGACCTTTGGTCCGAGATACCGAGCCATAGATACGTGGATCCGTTACGGGGGAGCGATTGAGGTCCGGGCCCGTGCCCGGCAGAGCCGCGTATCAAATCACGAAGATCAGCTCAGGTCAAGCGGCCGCCGGTGGAAAGGACCAACCTGGCGGCGGGCACGTATCACAGGAAGAGGTCGATCGGGTCGGGTTCAGGCGGCCACGGCTGGGGCTTGGCGGGAGCCGACGGCTCGCCCCGCCCCGGCAGCGGGCTTCGACGACGCGGTAACCGTGAGCTGCAATCCCTCCTGACACACGGCCTGGCACTGCTCCAGCTCCCGCCGCTGGGCGGTCGAGAGGCCGGTGGCGGTGGCGAGCTGCTGCTCGAAGACGCGCTCAGCGGCTCGAAGGAGGCTACCAAGATGACCGGCATGGGGATCAGCCCCCGCTTGTCGTGGATTGCACTGCGCCTGCAACAGCCTCCCCATCAGTCCCCGGCACCATGCGTCGGCGACGACATCGGGATCAATCGCGTCGTCGCTTCGACGGAGCCGACCCAGCGCTCGCTCCACCAGCGTTGGTCGTTGTAGCAGCGCCGAGGCGACGAGCAGCACAAGCAGTCCCATGGATCGCGATCCCGGCACGTGGGCCAATTTCGCCGTGCGGACCGCCGCCGTGCGGAACTCCCCCAACCACAGCCACGCGAGGCCGGCTCG